>DMJL01000203.1 GCA_003451785.1 Bacteroidales bacterium | reverse complement strand
CTTCAAAGACTCCCCGAAATTGCAGTCAATTAATGTATTAGCAGTGTTTTGCTATTAATCTATGACTAACAATATTTTTTTTAAATTCAGGAAGCTCACCGATAAAAGTTGGTCGGTTTGGATAAAGATTGTAATTGGATTGGTTATTCTTTTGCCCATCATCATTGGTACAATTCTATTCATAAGGTCGGCTTTGGTTATCGAAACTAATGGGCTTTGGCACCTGCTGTTTTCTTCGGAGTGGAGGCCCATGCGGGGCGAATTTGGATTTTATCCGTTCATTATCAGTTCTGTATATGTTACCATTTTGGGAGTATTACTCACTGCGCCCATCTGTATGCTTTCGGCAATTTATCTTACTCAATACGCATCAGCTAAGGTGCTCAGGTTGGTTCAGCCTGTAGTTGATATATTGGCAGGTATTCCATCGGTGATTTATGGAGTTTGGGGTATTTTAATCATTGTCCCCTTCGTACGGGATTACCTTGCGCCCTTTCTGGGCTACCAAACTACAGGTTTCAGCATATTGGCCGGCGCATTGGTAGTATCGGTAATGCTCATACCGTTTGTGTTGAATATTCTGATAGAGGTTATAAAAACCGTACCCCATGAACTTTCGGAGGCTTCGCTCTCATTGGGGGCTACCAAGTGGCAGACCATTAAGTTTGTGGTTCTTCGCAAGGCAATACCCGGAATTGTATCTGCTTTTGGGTTGGGCATTTCGCGGGCATTTGGCGAAACCATAGCAGTGCTTATGGTGGTTGGAAATGTGGTGGGAGTACCCCAAAGCATTTTCGATCCCGGCTACCCCCTACCCGCGCTCATCGCCAACAATTACGGAGAGATGATGTCTATTCCCATGTACGATTCTGCACTGATGTTTTCAGCCTTGATTTTGTTGGTAGTAGTAATGTTTTTCAACATTATGTCGAGGGCATTGATTATAAACCTTGAAAAGCGCATTTGACAAATATGTGGAAAAAAATTGAAGCCCAAATTTTTCATGGTCTAATGGTTCTAAGTGTGATTTCGTTAGGCGTGATTCTGTTTTTGATAATTTTCAGCATTGTGTATCGAGGTCTTCCTCACCTTACTTGGGAGTTGGTAAGTCAAACGCCTCAAGGGGGATTTTACATCGGTCGAGATGGAGGATTGCTCAATGCAATAATCGGCTCGCTCTATCTTTCTGCTGGGGCAGTAATTTTGGCACTCATGCTGAGTTTGCCCTTAGCCATTGCAATGAACATCCACTACCGCAAGAATAAGAAACTTGTAAATTCCATTCGATTTGTACTCGATTTGCTGTGGGGAATGCCCGCAATTGTATATGGCGCATTTGGATTTACACTGATGATTTTTTTTGGCATTAAGGCAAGCCTGTTGGCAGGGATAATTACCATAGGGCTATTCATCTTGCCTATCCTAACCCGTTCTATGGACGAAGTAATGAAGAATGTACCCATCACTCTGTTGGAAGCAGCCTTCTCCATGGGTTCAACTAAGGCTGAAGTATCTTTCCGAGTTTTAATAAGGCAAACCCTTCCCGGGATAGTTACTGCGGTATTGCTAGGATTTGGACGAGGAATTGGCGATGTTGCAGCAGTACTCTTCACTACCGGATTCTCCGATAATATCCCAACATCCCTTACCCACCAAACTGCTACTCTGCCTTTGGCAGTGTTTTTCCAGCTTGGTTCGCCCATAGAGCAAGTGCAAAACAGGGCATTCGCAACCGCGCTATTGCTTACCATAATTATCCTTTTGGTAAGTTTGGCATCCAGATATTTTGGCAACCGTTTTAAGAAATCCATCATCAAGTAATTATGCAAAGAGGTAAAATTTCCATACAAAACCTAAACCTTCATTTTGGCAAGCATCATATTCTAAAGGATGTAAACATAGAAATTCCAGAAAATCAACTCACTGTAATTCTTGGTCCTTCGGGTTGCGGTAAAACCACCTTGTTAAAAACCCTTAATCGCTTGGTTGAACTGGACGACATGGTGAAGATTGATGGTAAGATTTTTATTGACAATGAAGATATTTTCCATACTTCGACCGATGTAACCGACATCCGACGAAAAATGGGGTTGCTTTCGCAAAGACCATCTCCACTGCCTATGAGTATTTTTAAGAATGTGGCGTACGGGCTATCGCTGAATGGGGTGCGCAGCAAAAAGCAACAAATCCCATTAGTAGAAAAAAACTTACGGGAAGCTAATTTGTGGGACGAGGTAAAACATAGACTCAAAGACCCTGCCATAAAACTCAGTATAGGTCAGCAACAACGGCTTTGCTTGGCTAGAGGCTTGGCAGTAAACCCCCAGATAATTCTTGCCGATGAGCCTACCTCTGCCCTCGACCCCATTTCTGCAAAAGTCATTGAGCAACAGTTTTTGGAACTCAAACAAAACTACACTGTGGTAATGGTTACCCATGTTTTGAGGCAGGCACGACGCTTGGCCGATTATGTGGTTTTCATGTATCTTGGCGAAGTGATTGAGCAAGGGCCTGTACACGAATTCTTCGAAAATCCCAAAATGGAGAAAACCCGCGAATATCTAAAAGGGGCTTTTAATTAATATTGCGTTTTATATTATAAAAATGTGTTTTTTTGCCAATAATTATTAGACTTTTTCAGCCCTAAATTTTCATATGGCAAAAATGGCTGACGGTAGATAATATCAACAAAAATATCTAACGGTTACCTTTATATATAACTAAATAAAATATACCACAATGAAAAAAGTTGCCGCTTTTATTGTTTTAGTCATGGTGGGCTTTTCGGCCTTTAGTCAATTTTCCCTTTCGGGTGATGTTTTGATTCGTTCGGAGTATCGTCATGGATACCGCGAGCTACCCATGCCGGAGGAAGAAGCTGCAGTTTTTGTAGGGCAACGCTCCAGGCTCATTCTCGACTTCAATACCGATCGGGTTACAACCAAAGTTTCCTTTCAGGATGTACGGGTCTGGGGGCAGGATGTGCAGCGGGTTCAACGCCCTGCCTTAGATCTGCACGAAGCATGGGTTCAGTTGGCCCTTACCGATAGCTTATTTGTAAGAGCAGGTCGCCAAGAAATCCGTTTCGAAAACCAACGATTCTTTGGTATTAACGATTGGATATTCCCCGGCCAAAAGCACGATGCCCTTACCCTAAGGCATATCGGACGAAGAGGAGAGTTGCAAGCAGGTGCAGCATTTAACCAAAGTGCAATGTTTCTTTTTGGTACAGACTATCGGATACACAACTATAAATCGCTCAATTACATACACTACCGCACCCGTCTGGGAGACAATATCACCTTGTCGCTCATGGGTGTAGCCGATGGCTTCCAACATCCTACTAATCCCGAATTGCTTTATGTTAGAGGCACATGGATACCCACATTAGAGATTCGCTCTGGCAAACTTACCTTCAACATCAACCCCGCATTCCAACACGGAAGAACGAATATCGGAACAGAAATCAATGCTTGGTATCTGAATACAAGCGTTACCGCCCGCTTTAATCCAGAGGTTACATCTATGCTTGGAGTAGAGATATTCTCAGGTAATAATGCTCTCGAACCCGATGCAATCGAAAATGGCTTCGATTTCCTTTATGGTGCCGCCCATTCATTCTTAGGTTATATGGATTATTTCACACGAATGCCCCATGATGCCCTTGGAGCAGGCCTCATTAGCCCACACCTGAGAAGCGAATTTCGTTTTACCCCAAGAACCAGGCTCGACCTCGACCTTCATTTATTCTTCTTACAAAACAATTTTGTACACCAAGGCAATGCTATCAACAAATTTCTGGGCACAGAAATAGATGCTAAGTTTTATTACAGCTTCAACGACATTACGCAATTGGCCTTTGGATATTCAGCAATGTTTGGCACCGAATCCATGGAAATAATCAAAGGTGGACGCAACGAAGAGTTCGCCCATTGGGCATTCGTAATGCTTCGCTTCCGCCCCAGGTTTTTATAAAAGCACAGTTTATGGTTAAAATTTTAATCATTCGCTTCAGCTCCATTGGCGATATTGTGCTTACTACGCCTGTGGTGCGCGTTCTGAAGAATACACCCGGACTCAAAGCTGAAGTGCATTATGCAACCAAAAAGGCTTTCGCATCGTTTCTGGGCAACAACCCTTATATTGACTTTGTGCACACTTATGACGGCAACCTTGCTGACCTTGTAAAGCGGCTATGGGCAGAGAAATTTGATTATATCATAGACCTGCACAACAACCTCAGGTCAACCCTGCTAAAGATTGCACTCAGGCAACCTTCAAGGAGTTTTCATAAATTGAATATCGAAAAATGGCTGCTCACCAAATGTAGGATAAACCGCCTGCCAGCAACACACATCGTTGACAGGTACCTTGCAGCAGCCAGTAAGTTCGGTGTGCAAAACGACCAAAAAGGTCTCGACTTTTTCCTTCCGGCAAAAGCTACAGAATGGCCAGAAATCGTTCCAAGCAATTTTAAAAGTGGGTTTATTGGTTTTGTAATTGGGGGCATGCACGCTACCAAGCGCATGCCCTTATACAAGATTATAGATATCTGCCAATACTTAGACAAACCGGTAGTGCTGCTTGGCGGCGCCGATGATGCCGAGAACGGCGGTAAAATAGCCGAAACTCTTGGAAGCAAAGTTTTCAATGCCTGCGGCAAGCTTACGCTCAATGAGTCGGCACTAATGGTGAAAAAGGCCACAGTAATCATCACCCACGATACGGGGCTGATGCACATTGCCGCCGCTTTTGGCAAGCCCATAGTTTCTATTTGGGGCAATACCATTCCCGAATTTGGAATGTACCCCTATATGCCGCAATGCCCCGAGCGGTCGCATGTGATAGAAATTAAAGGACTGCCTTGCCGTCCATGCCACAAAATAGGCTACAAAAAATGCCCCAAAGGGCATTTCGATTGTATGGAGAAAATTCTGCCTGCGTTGGTGGCACAGGCAGCGTTAAAGTACATCTAATGTTAGCTTTTCAGAAAGGGATTAAACTTTCGCTCCTGGCCAATGGTGGTTGACGGTCCGTGCCCAGGATAAACCTTTACGCTGTCAGGTAGAGACAACAACTTCTCGGTGATGGAAGAAATCAACAAATCGTAATCTCCGGTTGGCAGGTCGGTGCGACCTATGCTGCCGCTAAACAACACATCGCCGACTATTACAAATCCTTCCTTCTCGTTATAGAAACAAAGACTTCCGGCCGCATGTCCCGGGGTGAGTAAGGCTTTGATTTGCTGATTGCCATAGGCGATAATTTCCCCATCGGCTATGAATTTTGATGGAAGTACCGGAACTTCGGTTTCAAAACCAAACATCTTTCCATACTCTGAGCTTCCCTCCAAAAACGGCAGGCTGTCGCGGTGCATTTGTGTAAGCGTCCCATATTGTTCGATGGCAAAATTGTTGCCAAGAATATGGTCAATATGAGCATGCGTGTAAAGAATACCTTTTACAGTCAATTGTTCCTTTTGAATAAAATCGGCCAATTGCTTTTTCTCGTGTGCCTCATAACAAGCCGGGTCAACGATCAGGCATTCGCGGGTTTCGTCGTAAACAACATAAGTGTTCACCTGAAAAGCATTAAAGGTCAGTGTTTTTATGTTTGTCATTTTCATCCTGTTTGAAATTAGGCAGCAAAGGTAAGAAATGGAGAATGGAACGACGGGTTTTAATTCCATTACGGTTTTAAAATTTGAAATTGGAAAAGAACAATCTGCCAAAAAAAGTTGTGGAGAATCTGGTGGTAGGGCTTAAGCTTTATCATCTTCGAATCATTCAGCCTCCCCCAAACCGCAGAACCCAATCAAACTATCCACAAAATTCAAAACAATTTGCCTCCCCTCCTATCTTATTGCACTTTTTTCAGAAAGGAATAGAGAAAAACTCTGTCAGTCATTCATTTCCTGATTAGTATTATTGCAATAAAAATTATGAAAACAACTCCACGGGATTAATTTTCAGAAACTCATCGTAGGGGATTCCGCCAGTTCCAACCAACAACACTTTATCAGGATGGAATTTTTCCAAAAAAACACCAATGCCTTTGCTTTTTGCTTTCATGCCGCTTTTCACTTCAATACCAATGACTTTTGCTCCTTTTTCCATGACAAAATCCACCTCATCATTCCCTTCTCGCCAATAGCAAATGTTGTACCTTTCGGAAATGGAATGATTGATTAGGTGGGTGCCTACACTCGATTCAACAAGCCTTCCCCACCGTTGGGGATCCATGATTGCCTTTTCGTAAGTGTCATTTCCCTGGGAAGTGATCAGGGCGTTGTTAAAAACCTGAAACTTGGGACTTGAACCCCGTTTGAGAATGATATCTCCAGAATATTTTTCCAAGCCTCCCAATAATCCACAATCGGATAATAGTTTAATGTAATTGGCTAAGGTAGTAGTATTGCCGGCATCCTGAAGTTGGCCAAGGATTTTTGTATATGAGAGAATTTGACCGGAATATAAACAACCCAGCTCAAATAATCGTTTGAGCAGGGCAGGTTTATCAACCCTTGTAAGCATTAAAATATCCTTTGAAATGCTTGTCTCGATAAGGGAGTCTTTAATATAGTTTTTCCATCGTTCTTCATCGTTAATTAGTGGCTCCGATCCCGGATACCCCCCAAAGTAAACATACTGCTCTATGCTCCATCCAAAGGCAGCCTGCATTTCTGAAAACGACCAATGGCCCATCAAAAGGGTTTCAAATCTACCGGCTAAAGATTCGGTTAACCCCTTTTGTAGTAACAGGCGCGAAGAGCCAAGCAAAATCACCTTGATGTTGACATTTTCACGGGTATCCTTATCCCATTGCAGCTTAACTGCTTCGCTCCAGTTGTCAACCTTTTGTATCTCGTCAATCACTAGCAAGAATTCAGCTGAGCCTGCCGCCTTCATCCGCAACCTGGCAGATTCCCAAACCTGCATTATCCAAGCGGAATTCATCGCCGCAAGCGCATCTGCTGATTCATATTGACTATGGATAGCCAACTTCGACATCAATTGACTTACCACTGTGGTTTTCCCAACCTGCCGCGGACCTAAGACCACTTGAATAAACTTCCTTGTGGCTTCGATTCTGGTTTTAACCGACTTTAAACATGGTCGTTCATACATTTTTGTAAACTTACTCAATACATTGAGCAAATTTACTCAATATTTTGTGATAAGCAAATATTCTGCAATTGAGGTCAATCCGATTTTTTCACCTACATTGGTTGATAACACAAACCTGAATATTTTCTGTACCTTTAGGCCTAATAATGAAACCATGTGCCTGATGGTTTCGTCATGAATGTTCAAGAAATCACACACCCAATATTAAAATCATGGAAATTCTGGAGAAAATAAAGAACCTGGCAAACAACTTCCACGGTGAAATTGTAGCCGTGCGTAGGCATCTTCATGCCCATCCGGAGCTTTCGCTGCAGGAGCACAAAACGGCGGCATATCTGGCGGAGCAACTTACGGCCATGGGGATCGAATTCAAAGCAGGAGTTGCCGGCACTGGTCTGGTGGCTAATATTTACGGAAGCAGCAATAGGGAAAGGGTAATTGCCTTGCGGGCCGATATGGATGCCCTGCCCATAATGCAAGAAAACCAAGTGCCTTACAAGTCGGTTTTTCCGGGCGTTATGCACGCCTGCGGGCACGATGCGCATATGGCGTGTCTTCTGGGTGCTGCAAAAATCCTAAATTCCATCAAAGATGAACTGCCTGGCACCATCCGATTACTTTTCCAACCTTCGGAAGAAACCTATCAGGGTGGCGCAAGCCAAATGATTGCAGAAGGAGCACTTGACAATCCCCGTCCGGTGGCCGTTTTCGGGCAGCATGTTTATCCCCAACTCCAAGCCGGCAAGGTTGGCGTGAGGGGTGGTATGTATATGGCTTCGACCGACGAGATTTATCTGAAGGTTACAGGGAAAGGAGGCCATGCAGCCATGCCGCATTTGGTTGTTGACCCAATTTTGATAACATCTCATATCTTAGTTGCACTTCAGCAGGTAGTGAGCCGCCGCGCCAAGCCCTATGTACCCACTGTGCTGAGTTTTGGAAAAATCATTGGCGAAGGGCGTACCAATGTGATTCCCGATATGGTAACCATTGATGGCACTTTCAGAACATTTGACGAAGAATGGCGCAAAACAGCCCACAGCCTTATTGGTGAAATCGCTTCCAATGTGGCAAAATCTATGGGCGGAGAATGCGAACTAACCATTGAGCACGGTTATCCATTCCTGATAAACGACGAGAACCTTGCACTGAAATTTGCAGAATGGGCCGGCGACTATGTAGGCAAGGAAAATGTCAGCCATCTGGATATAACCATGGGAGCTGAGGATTTTGCCTATTTCTCCCAAATTGCCCCTGCATGTTTTTACAGATTAGGCACCGGTAACGAACAGAAAGGTATTACTTCTAACATTCACACTACAACTTTCGATATAGACGAAGATGCATTAAAAACCGGCATGGGTCTTATGGCATATTTGGCGGTGAAGCAACTCGAAGGTTAGAGAAAGGCAGCAAACAAAGCCGGTACTTTTTTGCAGGAACTACAGGATTTTTCTCCAAATCACTGTTGCTCAACAGACATCTTCAGTTTGTATTTTCCATTATTGAGCAAAAAGCACAAGAATGGGGTTACAAAGGTTTTCCATAGCTAAGCACTGCCTGCATTTTGGGAAATGCAAGCAGTATTGGCATTGAAATCTTATCAGATACCTTCGGGTGCAGTTTTTTGCGCTTCAAAGTTTCGTTTTCCTGTTTCTAAGAACGCAATGAACCTATCAATATTCAAATCGAAGGCGTGTGCAGGTGCCAAAGAGTTTTCTTGATGGTCGAGCAGAATATAGTAAGGTTGTGTATTAACACCGTAGCGTTCTGCTTGGAAAACACTCCATTTTTGCCCCACTGTGCGGATAGTCCTTTCGCGACCAAAAATTGTGGACACAAACTGTTGGTCGGCGGGCAGGGGTGTTCTATCATCCACAAACAATGAAATCTTCACAAAATCGTTGGCCAACATTTGCAATACTCTTGGGTCAGACCACACATTGGCTTCCATTTTTCGGCAATTGGCACAACCTAATCCCGTAAAATCCAAAAATATGGGTTTGCCTACCCTACGGGCTGCTTCCAATCCTTCGTAATAATCAGTGAAGGAAAGCAGACCATGGGGCCCAGTCATAACACTCTCGCCCACATAAACTGTACTTGCAGTGGCAGCGATTGGCTGTGCCCCCGAAATGGGGCGACTGAGGTCGAACTGCTGAGTAGTTTGCGAGGGAAGCAAGCTGCTGATTGCTTTGAGGGGGGCTCCCCACATACCTGGAACAAGATAGGCGGCAAAGGAAAAGGCTGCAACAGCCAAAAGAAGCCTTCCTACGCTCAGATACTTGAGTTCGCTATCATGGGCAAATTTGATTTTGCCAATCAGATACAGACCCAATAAGAAAGACAAAACAATCCATATTGCAAGATACAACTCTCTACCTAAGATTCCCCACTGCCCAACTGCATTGGCGGTTGATAGGAATTTTAGCGAGAAAGCCAATACAATGAAACCTAAAACAACTTTCACCGTGTTCATCCATCCGCCCGATTTTGGCAAGGATTTGATGGCTGTGGGAAACATTGCAAAAAGCGCAAAAGGAATGGCCAGGGCCAAACTAAAGCCAAACATACCCACGGCAGGTGCAAACACATCGCCGCTGGTGGCGGCATCTACCAAGAGCGTTCCTACAATTGGCCCGGTGCATGAGAAAGAAACAATCACAAAAGTAAGTCCCATGAGGAATACTCCAACCAAGCCTCCGGTTTTGTCGGCCTTGCCGTCGAGAGCCGTTGACCAACTAGATGGTAGCGTAAGTTCAAAAGCTCCCAAAAACGAGGCTGCAAAGAATACCAAAATTGCAAAAAAGAACATATTGAAAACAGGGCTGGTGGCAATAGCATTCAACGCATTGGCACCAAAAATTACAGATATTGCCAAACCAAGCACCACATAGGCAAAAACGATGGTAATACCATAAAATATCGCATCGCGCATTGCTGCCGATTTCTTTCCGGCATTTCTAATAAAGTAGCTAACGGTGAGCGGAATCATGGGAAACACACAGGGAGTGAGCAATGCCAAAAGCCCGCCCAAAAATCCCAAGACAAATGTTGCCCAAAACCAACCCCGTTGATCTTCTTCTTGGTCATTAGCCTGTTGAGAATCGGTCGCAGGTAATACTTCAGCAGCTTGATTGGCAACTAGTGTATCTTCAGTACCTTGCGCTATTGTTGGAGGCAATGCCTCCGCTGAAGCCCCCCCTACCCTTCCGGGTAATGAAAAACTAAACTCCACAAAATCGGGAGGAAGGCAACGGGTATCATCACAAGCCATGAAAGCAACTTCGCCTCTGATGGTTACAGGGCTGTCGCTGGTGACTTCTACAACTTGCCTGAATACAACCACCCCAGGAAACATCTGAAGGGTCATATTGAAGTTGGGGTCAAATTTTTCGATTGCTCTGGGATAACGCAACGCTCCAATTTTACGAAACCCTGCACCATCTGCTATTTCTACTGATGTAGGTATTGGACCTCCGGGTGGGATCTGTGTGCCGTAGATATACCATCCGGCTTCGATATTGGCTGTTAACCGCAACTCATAACGGTTTTCGCCGATGTTCTCGTGGCTGAAACTCCACGAAACAGGTTGTAGTATTTGTCCGATAACTACATTAGAAATCAACAAAAAAGCTACTAAAATAATTGCTTTGGCAGGCTTTAAGAAATTTGACATAAATGGGTCGAGTTTTTACAAAGAAACAAGATAGTGCTGAGTTTGATTTTCAAAAAATGTTAAATCAAGTTAAATATCAATTTTCAAACCACATTACGAAACATTAAGCCGATTAATCGCCGTGTCTCCCAATGTGCGAGTTGTGTCTTTATTTAATGCTACCTTTCAGAATATTGAAGTGGCATTTATAAATGGTTGCTTCGGAAAAACTGCAAAATTAAGTATAATTGAAGTTGCAAATTATCTTATTTGCTTTCGGGCAGCCATGATGCCTTAAATACTCGTTGGGTATTGGGCGCAATGCACGCAACCTGGCTGGTTTGAAATCCTGCTATCCACACAATGGATTCGCCCGACAACAACACCCAAACTTCCTTCTTACGATGGAGCGGCACTTTTCGTTCAACGAGTAAGTCGCTCACTTTTTTTCTACCTTTCATACCTAAAGGAACAAAACTATCGCCGATAGCGGTCTTGCGAAGCGTAAGAGGAAACGCTAATCTGTCGGCATCAAAATATGCTGTCTGGTTCGATTTATCGAAAGCAATAGCTTCCTTGTTTTCTATCAATTCCAAACGAAAAACATTGCCCCCTACATCAACAACGGTTAGAGATTCTTCTATGTAATATACACTTTGTTCAATTACAGCGGCTTTGGGCAAAACGAAAATCTCTTCCCTATCTTTAATGGCAGTATGGGTAGTCGAACCAAACATTTTGCCGGGCTGCCCACTTAGGGTTTGAAACAATTGGCCGCATACCTGCGGATGGAAGTTGTAATCCTTCAGAATCTCGTAAAGCAATAATTCTGAATGACCATGCTGCAAGAGATTATTGATGTTTATGGTGATGCCTTCCTTCGTAGTAGTAACAGATTCAGCAATTATGGCTTGGGTAAATTTATCCAACACATCAGCCGTTGATTGCATTCTCTGCAAAAAACTTTTCATTGTGCCATAATATCCCTGTCGAAGGTTTTTAAGGAGTGGGATAATATTGTTGCGCAAATTGTTTCGCAAATAAACATCAGAATGATTGCTTGCATCTGTTCTGAATGGAATATTGCAATTTTGCACAAGCAGCTCTATTTCATCACGGGTTGCAAACAATAAAGGTCTGATAATTTTTCCGTTTATGGCAGGTATCCCCGCCAACCCTTTTACTCCGGTGCCACGCAAAAGGTTAATAAATGCTGTTTCGATGGAGTCGTCTAAGTGATGGCCTGTGGCTATAAAATCGAAATGGTTTTCATCAGCCAACTGTTTCAGCCAAGAATAGCGCAGGTGGCGGGCTGTCTCTTGAATGGACATTCCCAAAAGTTTGCTTTGGTCAGAAGTGTTGAATGTAGTGCAGAAAAAAGGGACAGAAAACTCTTGAGCCATATCCTTTACCAAAATGCTATCCTGCACCGATGCTTCGCCCCTAAGTGAGAAGTTGCAATGCGCCACAGCAAAATAAATGGATGATTGGCTGAAGAGCCAAGCCATGGCCATGCTATCCATACCCCCGCTCACGGCAAGCAGCACCCGTTTCTTTTGAAGCTCCGGCACCAAAGAGCTGGCATATTCCTGAAATCTTCTTATAATCTCATTTTGGTTATACATTGCATTTGATTTTCAACTTTACAAAAGTCATTTCGTTATGCCAACAATCTATCAAAGAAATATTTGTGCAAAATAGATTTGACAATGCCAAATTTTTGGAAGCTAACGGCTACAAAACATCCACAAAAGTAAGCATTGCCATTAACAAGGATAAATATTTCCCAAAATGGCAGAGTATCATGTAACTTATTGCAAATTATTCCGTCATAATTATGGCGAAAATATTGCGGCATACGGTTAACTATTCTATTCTGCGTTAAAAATTATATCTCTGTTTTGGTGTTTTCATTGGTTCTTTGTTCTGGTGTTGTTTTGATTGGTTGAAATGGCAGCAGCAGATTTTTTCTGCTGCTGTTTTTTTTTCACAAACTTCTGCACCTTTTGCCGCAAATCAGCTTACCAAAAGAGTCAATATTATCTCCTACATTCATAATTGGAAGTCATTGTTTCTGCAAATATCATCTCCGTTTAGTTTGCCATTATAGTACTTCAAGCAATTTTAGTTTCGCCATCCACAGCAAAAATTAAAAAGTGCATTAGTGCATTATTGAATAGGGAAATAGGGTTAAATTTGGCGCAAAAATCCTACAAAAAAACAGCAAACATGTACGGAAAAATCAAAGAACACCTTCAGTTGCAGATAAGCCAAATAAAAGATGCAGGCTTATACAAGTCAGAGCGCATCATCACAAGTCCACAATCGGCGCTAATCCGGCTTGCAGACGGACAAGAAGTGCTCAACTTCTGCGCCAACAATTATTTAGGATTATCGAGCCATTCGGCTGTGATCGAAGGTGCCAATCAGGCCTTAGAAAGCAGGGGTTACGGGCTATCGTCGGTGCGATTTATTTGTGGCACCCAAGACATTCACAAAGAATTGGAAGCCAGAATAGCCAAGTATTTCGGAACGGAAGATACGATTTTGTATGCCGCTTGTTTCGATGCCAATGGGGGTGTTTTCGAACCCCTATTCGACGAGAATGATGCAATTATCTCGGATGCACTCAACCATGCATCCATCATAGATGGAATTCGCCTTTGCAAGGCAGTAAGGTATCGTTTTTCCCATGCCGATATGGACGACTTGGAGCAGCAACTCATAAAGGCGCAGGCACAACGCCACCGTATCATTGTTACCGACGATGTGTTTTCTATGGATGGCGACATTGCCCTAATGGATAAAATAACCGCTTTGGCCAAAAAGTACGATGCGCTGGTGATGACCGATGTTTGCCACAGTGCTGGCTTTATAGGCAAAACAGGCAGGGGTGCTGCTGAATATTATGGCGTACATGGTCAAGTAGATATTATCACTGGCACCTTGGGCAAGGCCATGGGTGGCGGTTTGGGCGGATTCACAACCGGTCCAAAGGAAATCATTGAAATACTAAGGCAACGCTCGCGCCCTTACCTGTTTTCAAACTCACTCAGCCCAGCCATTGTGGGCGCATCATTGGCTGTTTTCGACCTTATTGAGCACCATACCACCTTGCGCGACAAGCTGATGGAAAATGTGAACTATTTCAAAAAGCATATCTCCAAGGCGGGATTCGACCTAAAGCCAAGCGATTCGGCAATTGTAGCACTTATGCTCTACGATGCCCAATTGTCGCAAGTGTTTGCGTCGCGTATGTTGCAAGAAGGAATTTATGTGATTGGCTTCTACTATCCGGTAGTTCCCAAAGACCAAGCACGCATTAGAGTACAGCTTTCTGCTGCCCACGAGAAACAACATCTCGATAAGGCGATTGAAGCATTTATAAAAGTAGGAAAAGAGCTAAAGGTTATCTAATTCTCTTCTCCATCCACGATTTAAAACGGCCTATTCATCGGAATGAGCCGTTTTTTTGTTTTTGGCTCTGCAAAAGCTCAATAATTTTCCTTATCATTGTTGGGTGTTTCAAGCCTTAGCCTATTGTCCTTGCCGCATACTTTTTATGTCTTACGCAACATCTGAATGCCAACCTTAGCCAAAATTCAATGCATTTTTTGAAAACACAAAGTCATAGTTTTTTAATGAAACCAATAAATTTTGATATGGAAACCTCAAGCACAATTCATTTCTGCCTACCTATTATTGGCAAACGCCTAAACTTTACAAAAAAGAACTACACTTTTATCAACCTGCCTAAGCTTGTGTTGATTTTTTTGATGCTTTTTGCAATGGGTGGTCGGCAACTTTCGGCCGGTGTTTCGGATAGTACTTTGCAAATATTAGATGCGTACTATCAAAGAGTTCTTGCCGAATGGGACCTTCCGGGAATGGCTATCGGAATAGTTTACGATGGCAAGTTGATTTTTAGCAGGGGATATGGGGTAAAAGAATTGGGCAAGACGGGTGCGCCCGACGGCAACACATTGTTTCAGGTGGCTTCGAATACCAAAGCCGTAACGGCAACGCTAATAGGAATGCTTGTTGACCAAGGATTACTAACATGGGAAGATAGGGTAAAATACCATTTGCCATATTTTACGCTGAGCGACCCTTGGATTACCAGCCAAGTAACTATTGCCGACTTACTTAGCCACAGAATTGGTTTAGGCACTTTTAGCGGAGATGTGATTTGGTACAAAAGCTATAAAACGGCCGAAGATATTATCCGTAGGATGGAGCATCTACCCCTTATTTTTGATTTCAGGGCAGGGTTTGGATACTCCAATCTTATGTACATTGTTGCCGGAGAGATCATTGAGAAAGTAACCGGAAAGAGTTTTGAGCAAAATGTCAGGGAAAGAATTTTAAGTCCTTTGGGGATGAATCGTAGTATAATTCGGTTGGCCGATTTGCACACCAAGGGCAACTTTGCCAGCCCACATGCAAGGATAAACAACCAAAGTGTAGTGATTGACTGGGTAGATTGGGAGACTGCTGCGGCCACAGGCGGGCTTATTTCCACCGTAGAAGACATGTCTCGTTGGATGATTTTCAATATGAACCAAGGCGTTTGGAATGACGACACGCTAATTTCTGCACAGCAATTCAATCGCATTATCACTCCACACAATAATTTTGCGGTAGATCACACCATACAAAACGATTTCGACCGCAACTTCAGGGCTTACGGTCTTGGCTGGGGCTTGGCAGACTTTCACGGACGAATGATTGTAGGGCATACCGGTGCTTATGATGGTATGCTCTCGGAAGTAAGAATGCTACCCAAGGATAGAATAGGAGTGATTGTTCTCACCAATGGATTGAAAAGCCCTATTGGAGCCATAACCAACTTCACTCTTGAAACCCTGATTGGCAAGTCGCCCCGCAATTGGTCGGCAGAGTTACTTCCCCGCGCCCAAAGCGATTTTCTGGAAGACGAACGCATCACAGCCATACGCAATGCCCGTATAAGCAATACGCAACCCGTGCTGCCATTAGAAAAATTTGCAGGCACCTACTATTCGGCTATTTATGGCAATATAATGGTGAAACTTGTAGATGGTCAATTGCATCTCGAATTTGAACATTCGCCAGGGCTTGCAGCTACTCTGCATCATTGGCACTACAACACTTGGGAAATACGGTGGAACGACACCCAAGCTTGGTTTGGTTTTGGAACTCTACAGTTTGACTTAAACAATAAGATGCAAATTGTGGGAATGACTTTTGATGTGCCCAACCGCGATTTTTATTTCGAACAGTTTAAGCCCATTAGGCAGCCGATGCCGTAATTTTGCAAGTAAACACAAGCCATTGCAATCAAAAGGTTAACTTTGCACCAAAAGAAAGAACATGGAAAAACTCACCAAAATTGTTGCTACTATCTCGGATAAACGCTGTGAACCAGCATTTTTGCAAGAACTGTTTGATGCCGGCATGAATGTGGTGCGAATCAACACAGCTCACCAAACTCCGGAACAAGCATCGTTGTTGATACAAAGTGTGAGAGCCGTTTCTAACAGGCTTGCCATAATGATTGACACCAAGGGTCCCGAAATTAGAACCAACGCATCTCCCAATTTGATTGAAGTGGAGGAAGGCTCGCATATTGTTCTTATTGGCAGAAAAAACACCCCTTCGGAGGGCAATACCCTATATGTGGATTATGAAAACATTGCAGATCTGCTCCAAATTGGCAGCATGATTATGATTGACGATGGTGAGATAGAGTTAATCGTAGAGGAGAAACATATTGATCGTTTAGTGTGCAGAGTCTGTAATTCAGGTACAATCAAAGACCGCAAAAGCATTAACCTGCCTGGAACCAAGATTGACTTACCATCTCTTACAGAAAAAGACAAGGGGTTTATTGAATTTGGAATACAAAGCCAGGTAGATTTCATTGCTCACTCATTTGTAAGAAACGCACAAGATGTTATTGATATTCAACAAATACTTGATGCGCACAAAAGCCCTATAAAAATCATTGCTAAGATTGAAAACCAACAAGGTATAGACAATATAGATCAGATTTTGCCCCATGTTTACGGTATAATGGTTGCTCGTGGCGATTTGGCAATAGAAGTGCCCGCCGAGCGAATCCCCGGCATTCAGGCCGAGCTGATCAAAAAGTGCATTACCAACAAGAAAGCTGTGATTGTTGCTACCCAGATGCTGCACTCCATGATACACAATCCTAGACCAACCCGTGCCGAAGTTAGCGATATTGCAACAGCAATTTTCTCGGGAGCCGATGCCATTATGCTCAGCGGCGAAACGGCTTTTGGTAGCTATCCGATAGAAGCTGTGAGGATTATGACCAAGACTGCCAGAGAAGCCGAAATAAGCAAACCCTATCAGATAGATGGCAATATTATGCCCCACGACAACAACATTTCGGTTTTTCTTTCCAAAACGGCAGTGCGTTCCACCGAAAAACTCAATGCAAAAGCAATAATCACCGATACCGATACCGGCAAAACCGCCAGATACCTTTCGGCATTCAGGGGCAGCACTCCCATTTATGCCCAATGCTACGATCCTCGTGTAGTTAGGGAGTTGGCCCTAAATTACGGAGTGTATGCAGATTTCATGGAAGTACGAATTTCCAAAAAAGAATTTACAAGGGCAACCCTATCGCGCCTTGTGGAGGAAAAAGAAATCCAACCCGACGATCTGATAACGGTAATGGCTGGCAACTTTGGGCGCAAATCGGGCCCAAGCTATGTGGAGATAAGCACCGTGCAAAATATGCTTGCCAACATAAAGACTTGATAAAACCTAAGTTCTACACCCTGTAGTTGCTTCTTGTTTAGTAGTGGTAAAAACAAAAAGCACTACTCCTAAGAAAGCATAGAATTTGCCATTGAAGGGAAAGCAATGGTTTTCTGATGCAAGGTTTTTTATGGAATTTGCAACGCCCCTACCTACTCCCACCTGATGGTGTGCATGATGCGCCGAACATCCTCCTTTAGAAAATGGATAACGGGTGCCAGCGAGTCGTTGTTGGGTGTTACATTGAAATACAACGATCCCCTTAAAAAGTGATTTACGCTATCGGTTACAAAAAACTGAACCGATGAAGCAACATCATGCCCTTTGATGTAATACATTTGTCCAAACACTCTTCGCTCAAAATCTTTCATCAACTCTTCTTCGATACCCGATGCCTTGGGAATATGCCGAACCACAAATGTGTGCGCGTCGCTCAAGTACGATTCGAGTTGGGTACGGCTATTTATGGGTCTGTAGGTTAGGTGTATATTGGCTCTAAAAGCCGGGAAACTTATATTTGCCCAATACGGTTGTGCAACTGCACGAGTGTCGGGCAAAAAGTACCCATAATCCGGCACATCGAAAATAAAAGGAAAATCATAAGAAAATGCTGTATAGGATTTCTCTGGCAGGTCAATCCGAAAATAACCTCGCGGTTTGGGGCTGTAATGCTGCTGGCAAGAAACCAACAGGAGAAGAACTGCAAGGACAAAAACATTTTTCATTTGCAACATTTGCATTTTTTTAAGGTCAAGTGGTTTTCACTATTGCATTTTGAAGCCGATTTGTGTGAAGGGCTTTCACAATGCTTATTTCAGACGACACATAACTCCAATCACTTTTGGGCAACAGGAAGAAAGGATACTTTAATTTTTTGAATGCGACGACTATCAACCTCCTCCACCTGCAATGTAAAGCCTTGGAATAGGAACTCATCCCCTATTGCCGGTAATTCTTGACTTTGCTCCAATATTAACCCCGCCAATGTGTCGGCATCCCCTTGCAGGGCATCAAACAGACCTAAGCTGCATCCGGTAATCCGGCAGAAATCTTTCAATTGGGTTTTTCCTTCAAACAGATAGGTATGTGCATCAATTTTGGCATAAAAGCTCTCTTCGGTATCAAACTCATCGTTGATTTCGCCTACGATTTCTTCCAAAATATCTTCGAGCGTAACAATCCCTGAAACCCCGCCGTATTCATCTACCACAACTGCCATGTGGATTTTCTTTTCCTGAAACTCTTTGAGCAGGTTGCTAATTTTCTTGCTTTCGGGTACAAACACACAGGGTCGTATGAGTTTCGACCATTGAAACGACTCATCTGCAATGCCAATATGTGGCAGCAGGTCTTTGATATAAAGAATTCCTACAATATCGTCGAAACTTTCGCGAAATACCGGGATGCGACTATAACCCGCTTCTACAACAATTTTTAGCAGTTTATGAATGGGAGTGTCTATCTCCACAGCAACCACATCCATCCGAGAGCGCATCACCTGACGCGTAAAAATATTGCCAAATCGCACAATTCCTTTCAGAATGCTTGTCTCCTGCTCATTTGCGGGTTTAGTTTTTCCTTGGGCAAGGACCACAGATAAATCGCCAGCCACATTGTGGTTAGTAGTTTTCAGATATCGCGCCTCTGCCAAATTGGGCTTCTGCTCCAACAATGCCAAAAGGGGTTGAAATAATCGTATTAAAAAACTTACGGGTTTAGCCATAAATATTGAAAATGATAGTCCATGCCTTGAAGCATACCGTTTAGGAAGAATTTCACAACAAATCAAAACCACCGCCACTACACCCACCAAATGCAAAACAAACCATACCGGAGAATGCAATCCAATGCCCAGATAGCCTTGCAAAAATACTGCCCACAAAATAACTATGGCAATATTCACCATATTGTTGGCAAAAGAAAGAGTAGCAAAAACTCGTGGAGGGTCTTCCAAAAGATTTGTCAATCCATTGGTAGAGGTTTCAACGCCATCTTGATCTTTTAGATGCGAGCGAGTTATGGAAAGAAATGCACCTTCGGTGGCCGACAGCATTGCCGACATTAAAAGCAATATCACAAAAAACACAATGACAATCAAGATGATAATGCCGTCATTAACAGCAGTAAGCAGTAAATCGGGCAAAAGAAACGGGTACGGATCGGCGGTGTCTTCCAAGGGATTGTGGTAATAACAGAAGGCAAAGTTACAGGTTTTTTATTAAATCATATCGTCGCCACATAATGATTAAGTTGCATAACCAACAAAGTTTACGCAGGATTCTGTAAAGGAATTTATATGAGTTGTGTGTTTTGGGTGTTATTCTTAGGATTAGCCGCTCATTCTATGCGGAATTTGCTCTGTCGTCAAAAAGGCTTTTTCGACCCTTTCAGGGTCCCAGGTTTTTATAACTAATTCGACATTGTTTGACGGAATTTGCACTGCCGCCCGAAATGGGAAATTCCCATTTTGTCATCCTGACCGAAGGGAAGGATCTCCTTTTGTGGTGTTACAAAGATGCTTCACTTCGTTCAGCATGACAATCCTCGATTGGGATTTTGTCATCCTGACCGAAGGGAAGGATCTGCGTTATGGTGTTCAAGAGAGGCTTCGCTTCGTTCAGC
>DMJL01000205.1 GCA_003451785.1 Bacteroidales bacterium | reverse complement strand
GCCGACTTTGCCCGATACCACCCGGGTGGCTCATTGGGCAAACAGTTGTATGTGAAGGTAGAGCATCTACTTATTCACAACGAAAAGCCTGCGGTAGCTCCTACAAGCAACCTCAAGGAAATAATCATGGAGATTTCCGGCAAACGATTGGGCGTTACGGCAGTAATTGATGGTAACGATGGTCTGCTTGGGGTGATTACCGATGGCGACCTTCGGCGAATGCTTCAACGCAATCCCGACCTTGCCGCAGTGGTAGCAGAACAAATTATGACCAGAAATCCTAAATCTATCGAACCATCCGTGCTGGCTGTAGAAGCACTGCAACTCATGAGGAAACACAATATTACACAACTCATGGTAGTGGACGATGGCAAATACAAGGGCGTTGTGCACCTACACGACATTTTGAAAGAAGGTATCATTTAATGTAATTTACGGCTCATGGATAACATTGTAAACGATTTTAACTCCTATCGGAGTCGGATGAATGAAAAAATCTTGCAAACCGACAACCTCGTTCTGAAGAGACTTTTTCATTTAGACTCGGAAACCTACAAGGATGGTGCGCTAAATTCCAAAACCAAGGAACTTATAGGCTTGGCTGCATCTATGGTTTTGCGCTGCGACGATTGCATAAGATACCATTTGCAAAAATGCCACGAAGCAGGTGCCACGACTGATGAAGTTTTCGAAGTGTTTGCAATATCCAATATTGTTGGCGGCACCATTGTAATTCCCCACCTACGGCGTGCCGTAGAATTTTGGGAAGCATTGTGCAATGGTGATATTGTTGTTTTGTAGAGTTTATATACCCAAGTCATAAATAATTTTCATGAAACTGTATTCGACCAACTTGGTAAAAAGGTACAAGAAAAGGGTTGTTGTAAATCATGTATCCATAGAAGTTGCCCAAGGCGAGATTGTGGGACTGCTCGGACCCAATGGAGCCGGCAAAACCACTACATTTTATATGATTGTAGGTCTGATAAAGGCCAACGAAGGGCGAATCTTTTTGGAAAATACCGAAATCACCCACCTGCCTATGTACAAAAGGGCGCAAAAAGGTATTGGATACCTTGCCCAAGAGGCAAGCATTTTTAGGAATCTAAGCGTAGAAGACAATATAAAAGCAGTTCTGGAATTCACCCCCCTAAACAAAATGCAGCAACAGGAACGGTTGGAAGTATTGTTGGATGAATTTGGATTGCAGCACATTCGCAAAAACCAAGGAATTACCCTATCGGGAGGCGAAAGACGACGAACAGAAATTGCAAGATCCTTGGCGGTAGATCCGAAGTTTATCCTGTTGGACGAGCCCTTTGCGGGAGTGGATCCTATTGCAGTAGAAGATATTCAAACCATTGTTTCGAAGCTCAAAAGCAAGAATATTGGAGTGCTAATCACCGACCATAATGTACACGAAACCCTGTCAATTACCGATAGGGCCTATCTGCTATTCGAAGGCTCTATTCTCAAATCGGGCAGTGCCGAAGAATTGGCCCAAGACGAAGAAGTTCGCCGCGTATATTTGGGTTCCAATTTTCAACTGCGTCGTTGATTATAAGGCATTGAGCCTTGAAGGTGCTGCAAAATTTGTTTGCTGGTCGCATCGCACAGCAACATCTCTTTACAAAAACTGTCTGCATATAAAATCGAATACCCCCGACCATGAAAACGGGGGTATTCTTTGGGCATAAATGGAAACAAAAGCAATCACAGAGTTTTAGGCTCAGCAACTGATAGTTTTCACTTACAAACTCTCGAATCTTGCTTGGAAGAATCGGAGGTATCTTGGCTCATAGATCATTTTCAGACCTTTGGCTTTTTTGCGATTTTCATAAAGCTCAGCAACAGAATATGCAACTAAGTCGAGATGCGATTGGGTGTACACTCTGCGTGGAATAGTCAATCGAACAAGTTCCAACTTGGGAGCAAACTCTTCACCGGTTTCCTTATTGCGACCTGCCGAAACCATACCGCGTTCCATTGCCCGCACTCCAGAATCAATATACAAGTGTGCAGCTAATGCCTGTGCAGGATATTGGGTTTGGGGAATATGCTCGTAAAATTTCTTAGCATCCAAGAAAATAGCATGACCACCAAAAGGCTTCACCATGGGAATGCCATAATGCTCCATTCTCGCTCCTAAACTTGCAACTTGGTTTATTCTGTAAGCAATGTACTCATCTTGAACTGCTTCTTCCATACCACGAGCCATAGCCTCCATATCGCGACCGGCAAGCCCGCCGTAGGTATGCAAACCTTCATACACTACAACCATGTTGCGAAGCTCTTCAAACAAATCCCAATCGTTGACTGCAACAAATCCACCGATATTCACAAGCAAGTCTTTCTTGCCGCTCATGGTAGCTGCATCTGAATACGAAGCAAACTCTCTGAGAATTTCTGCAACAGATTTATTGCTGTAACCTTGCTCCCTTTGCTGAATGTAATAAGCATTTTCAATAGCACGAGTGGCATCCAACACCACCTTTATACCATGCTTGTTGGCCAAAGCATAAACAGCTTTTATATTTTCCATAGAAACAGGCTGCCCACCCGCCATATTCACAGTAGCACCTACCGTGATGTATGCAATATTGGCTGCACCTTCTCTTTTAATCAAATCTTCGAATTTTTGAAGACACACATTGCCCTTAAAAGGATGAGCTACCTGCGCGTCGTGGGCTTCATCTATAATAACATCTACAAATGTGCCACCAGCAAGCTCCTGATGCAATCGGGTGGTTGTGAAATACATATTGCCCGGCACAAATTGACCCTTCTTAATCAAACTCTGTGATAGCATGTGCTCGGCACCACGCCCTTGGTGTGTGGGCACCAAATATTTGTAACCATAGAATTTTTGAACATTCGACTCCAAATAATAGTAATTCTTGCTACCGGCATAAGCCTCATCACCAAGCATCATTCCTGCCCATTGATAATCGCTCATTGCATTGGTGCCGCTATCGGTCAACAAATCAATAAATACATCTTCGCTACGCAATAGGAATGTGTTGTATCCAGCTTCCTTTATGGCTTTCTCACGGTCTTGGCGACTTGTAACCTTCAATGGCTCAACTACTTTAATTTTAAATGGCTCAGCTGTTGGCCTAGTTGTAAATTTCATAATCTCTTTTTTTTAATTACTAATTTTTTAAAATGCACTATTCGAATTTTGATTGCTCAGCAACACAAGTAAATACATAAAATAACGCCACAAATTCCCTGCAGAGTAATTCTAAATGACCATTTTGATGTTTTGAAACGATAATATTATTGTTTGATGGGAGGCAAAAGTACAATAATCATTTCGGAGTTAAAAACTTTTTTCAACTGCAAATCATTTGTTTTTAATAGGTAGGTTGCCAAGCCTTTAGTTTTTCAAATCGATATATGGGCATGATGTTTTCATAGATGGGAGATGCCCTATTTGCTCACCCTGCGACTGCAATTTTTTTTTAACGCTCCGCTCTCTGGTCTTGTTACCATGATTTTTTCAATGCCGGAAGAAATTGCCATTGCTTGGCGGAATTTGAAATTCCGCCAAGTTTTGGCAGGGTTAATGCCCGATTTCCTTTTTCATTTCATCCCCCGACCTAAAGGTCGGGGTTAAAGGAAGATTTTTTTTTGATTGGTATTCATAGCCTTGCTAGGCGGAATTTGCAATTCCGCCACATGGAGTTTCCTATTTTTCCTTTCAACTTTTGCTTGAACAAAAGTGGAGCAAAAATCAAGGCCGTGAAAAAATCCTGACAAGACGGCGTTCGCTTCGCTAAAAAATTTAAAGGTCG
>DMJL01000196.1 GCA_003451785.1 Bacteroidales bacterium | reverse complement strand
CCATTGTTTGGGGTGTCTGTTGCGATGTAGTCTCCCAAGAAGCAGCCCGTTTTCAGCCATCAACCGATAGGTTTTCTTGGGGTTAATAATATAGCCCATGGCTCTGAGTTCCTCGGTACTGAGTTGGTAGCCATAGCGGTTGAACTCCTGGCTGAAAACATCCGTGATTAGTGCATCCACCACAACTTGGTTGGTAACAATCATCCCGTTTCGCACTGGGGTATGAGTGCTGGGCTTGGCCCCGCGCTTACCTCCGGATGCTTTGTAATAACAGGTGCTGCGGGGAATGGATAACCATTGGCAAAGCTCATGCTTGGGCACAGAACCATCAAAATCTGCAATTAGTTGCTTTTTCACTGGTAATGGAGTTTCGTTTTTTTTAAAAGCTCCTCTTTTACCTGTAGTTCCAAGGCCTGCTTTGAGATGATCTTGCGTAGCCGCTCATTCTCCTTTTCAAGGACTTTAATAGCTGGATCTACCTTGTAATAGCGAGGAGCCAACCCATCAGTACCTTGTCGGTCAAACTTGTTTTTCCAATTGTAGAATAAACTACGGGCAATCTGGTACTTGCGACATGTAACTTCTACTCCATGAGATTCTCCTTCCCGAAGAACCTGGAGTTTCTCATCCAAATCGAATTTTCGCTTAATTTTACTCATAATCTGCTAATTTACTGTACTAAATTGATTACACAAATTTTGTCCAGTGAATTAGGGGGTTAGAACAAACCCATTCAGTAATTGCTCCTGAACTAATCCAGGTAATTCCTGAAACTGTTGCTTTATTGCGGCTATACTTTTTATAAAGCAAATATAATCATTTTGCTGATATTTTTAGAACTTAGCCTAATGCAATAATCTTCAGAGCCTGTGTATCACCATAAAAACGAGATAGCTTTAAAAGTCTAATTTTAACAAAACCCCAAATGTGTTCTCTACTTAAACTTTTCCCATCGAGCAAAAGTATTGGGTTGCTTATGGTTTAAAACTTAAGGAAATTAGATTTACAGCAAAATCTTGCTGTACATTTGTGGAAATGTTATGTAGGATGGCTAAAATGCTTACTAAATGGTAGAATATCCTCCCAAAATTCTGATTGCACTATCGGAGGCTATAGACGAGAACAGTGAAATCTTGTATTGGCTGCTAAATAATGGCTATCCGGAGCTTGCTGCATTGGCCAACGCCATTCATCTCAATAAGGAAGCTTTCGATTGGCTTATGAAGAACAAATTTCCCCATTTTGCCGCCCTAACCAAGGCTGTATGGGAAGATAAAAACGCCTTGCATTGGTTGAAGGTGAATCAATTTGAGTTTCTCAAAACGCTGTCGCTGGCTTCCTTGGGTCAAGAAAGGTCGTTACAATGGTTCAAAGACCGCGATTTGATTGTTTTTTTCAGAATTGCTCTCAAAATTCAGGAAGCAGTGAGGCGCAAGAAGCACGAGTTGGGCGATTATCACAAAATGCACTTTTAATCTGCAGTATGAGTTACACCTATCCTTACCCGCGCCCGGCAGTTACTGCAGATGCGCTCATTTACCGAAAAGACCATGATAAATTAGAAATACTCCTTATTCAGAGAGCTTTTCCTCCTTTCAAGGACTGTTGGGCACTACCCGGTGGCTTTTTGGATATGGAAGAAACCCTCGAAGAGTGTATTGCCCGCGAAGTGCAAGAAGAGACCGGGCTTTCGGGGCTGGAGTTTGTGCAATTGGAAGCCTTCAGTGCCTTGAACCGAGATCCCAGGCACCGTACCATAACCGTGGTTTTTCTTGCTCAAGCTAACTGCGATGGAATTCCACAAGCTGGTAGTGATGCATCCCATGTTCAGTGGTTTGCAGTGGGCAACCTGCCTGCTTTAGCATTTGACCACGAAAGTGTGATTGAAAAAGCATTAACAAAACTTGCCCTTTTATCGTAGGGCAGTTGTTAAGCAAGGTGAAGGAGATGCAATCCAGCGAATCACTTCCTTTTCAATTGAAGATTAGGCAAGTTATAGAAAAAACACAAGAACTCCTGAATGCATAAACACTATCCTTGCAAATCTCGTAATATAGCTGCAACAATATTTTCGGCTCCTTCCCCTATCTGCGCAATATCTGCATCGAGCATGTAGCAGGGAGTGGTGTAAAGTTTATTTTCCTTGTCGGTAACAACCTGACCGTGACTTGCCGCATTATGAACACCGCCAAGTTTCTCAATAGCTTGGGCAACACCGGCATCGGCACCAATGGTTACAACACCGCGACCTAAAATCTTGGAAAGCAATACTGGTGCAATACACAATGCACCTATTGGCTTACTTGCTTTATGCGTAGCCTGAACCGCTGCAGCAACTTCATCGTTCACCTTGCAATCTGCCCCATCGAAGGCAAATGTAGATAGGTTCTTTGCCGCTCCAAATCCACCGGGAATCAACAAAGCATCGAAATCGGATGTTGCGTATTGGCTCAAGGGCTTTATGTCGCCCCGAGCAATACGGGCAGATTCTACCAATACATTGCGCTTTTCTTCCATTACTTCGCCATTAGCATGGTTTATTACATGGTGCTGAACCATGTCGGGAGCAAAAATTTGGTATGCAGCACCTTGCTTCTTAATGGCATACAAGCTAAGAACGGCCTCGTGAATCTCAGAGCCATCAAAAACTCCACAACCGGATAAAATCACAGCAAATCTTTTCATACAATTTGGGTGTTTTAAAATAAATGTTTGACGCAATCAGAATAAGACAAAAAGATAGTCATCTTGCAAAAAGCAACTTAAACCAACTCTTGCAATACTGCAAAATTGCCAATTTTTTGGTGCTTTGCAACTCAAAAACACAAAATTACCTTACTGATTGAGATAATTGTTGGAAAATAGAACCATCTATCGGGTAAACGAGAATGGACTTACAAATCATGTATTTGTGGATGTGAGCTTTTATACCGTGCTCTGTAAATAGCAGTATTTTATCAAAAAAATGAATTGAAAACCTATTAAAACCCATCATTATGCTCGATTTATGGTTCGGAAATTTGAGTTTCATTTCTCACCTATTATTGCTTCGATTTTGGCATCAGACCCATTGAAATGCTACAATACTTGTATTGTTTTTAACGCATAAATTTTATACCAATAAAAAAAGGCTTCCGGATTGGACTTCTTCAAACGATTTAGTTTTGAATTCATAGGTTTGTTGATAAACCAGTCTTTCATTTGCAATGGACTGCTATATTTTTCAATAGATTCTGCATCTTGTTTTATTAGCGTAGCCAAATATGCAGCTTTTGAAGCGTGGGTAATAGCTTTTTCTATATGATAGCTTTCAGAGAAAATAAATCGCGAAACACTATGAATACCTTTTTGCAATTGACCAAAATCACCCTTGCCATCTGCGCCTCTGGTTGCAATGCACAAAGAAGTCTGATAGATATCTTCCAAGGCTTCTTTATAAGATAAGTTGCTCAAGCCCCTGTAAGTAAGTTCTGTTTTTGCAAACCTTTTATAAGTCGCTTTGATAGTTTTTAAGTCGGTTACATGATTAAAAAGAATCCCAATATCGTACAATTGTTTTATGATTTCCATGCTTTTGCTATCCATGCCTTTGAAATATGGGATCCCAGTGGTACTTGGGGCAAAAGCCGTTAACTTATCACCCAAAAGATCCTCTAAGCTTGCGGATTTCACGGTGAGCGAAGCCCCCTTTTCGGGCAACATGAAAGACTGTATCTGAAGGTCAACCAAATTTCTGTATTGCACTTCTTCAAAATGCACATCCAGCAAAACATATTCTTCGTCTCTACTTGTTTTGTGTAAAGGGGTAAAGTAAAATTTGTAGTGCGCTTTTTGGATTTTAGAATTTGAGCTTCGTT
>DMJL01000164.1 GCA_003451785.1 Bacteroidales bacterium | reverse complement strand
AAAATATTTACTCATTATCAATGAAATCCAGCCAAATCCGCAAGGCTTTTCTCGACTTTTTTGCATCGAAGAATCATCATATTGTTGCTTCGGCACCGCTTGTAGTGAAAAACGATCCTACGCTTATGTTCACCAATGCGGGGATGAATCAGTTTAAGGATATTTTTCTGGGCAATTCACCTGTACAATTTCCACGCATTGCCAATACGCAAAAATGCCTAAGAGTGTCGGGCAAACACAACGACTTGGAAGAAGTAGGGCACGATACCTACCACCACACCATGTTCGAAATGCTTGGCAATTGGAGCTTTGGTAATTATTTCAAAAAAGAAGCCATAGAATGGGCATGGGAATTGCTCACCGAGGTTTACAGATTAGATAAAGACCGGATTTTTGTAACGGTTTTTGGTGGCGATCAAGGCGATGGCCTGGAACAAGACACCGAAGCGTTCGAATATTGGAAAGCGATAATCCATCCCGACAGGATTTTGTTCTCATCTAAGAAGGACAATTTTTGGGAAATGGGCGATACCGGACCCTGTGGTCCATGCTCGGAAATACATATTGATTTGCGCTCTATTGAGCAGCGATTGGCACAGCCGGGTAAGGAATTAGTAAATCAAGACCATCCTCTGGTGGTGGAAATATGGAATCTTGTGTTTATACAATTCACAAGACTGAGCAATGGCCAACTAAAACCCCTGCCCGACAAGCATATTGATACCGGAATGGGCTTCGAAAGGTTATGTATGGCTCTGCAAGCTAAACAGTCGAATTACGATACCGACATTTTTCAACCCTATATTGCAAAATTGTCGGAAATGGCCAATATTGCTTATGGCAGCGCAAATATGAGCGATGTAGCCATGCGGGTAATAGCCGATCACCTTAGGGCTGTTAGTTTTGCTATTGCCGATGGGGAGATACCCGGCAACAATAAAGGCGGGTATGTAATTAGGCGGATTTTGAGAAGGGCAATCCGATATGGATACACTTTCCTGAAATTTCGCGAACCCTTTGTGCATCAGCTTGTGCCGGTATTGGTTGCCAATATGGGCAATGCTTTCCCTGAGTTGGTTGCGCAGCAAGACTTTGTGAAAAGGGTGATTGCAGAAGAAGAATCCACTTTCCTTAGAACGCTTGCTACAGGTATTCAAAAGTTTGAAAATTATCTTACTGCCCACTCTGGCAGGGGAACTATGGATGGCGGCTTTGCCTTTGAACTTTACGATACCTACGGATTCCCTATAGATTTAACCCAATTGATGGCAAAAGAAAGATGTTGGTCGGTAGATATGGAGGGTTTCGAGCTGGGGATGGAAGCACAAAAGCTTCGAAGCAGGTCGGCTGCATCTGTAGAAACCGGCGATTGGGTGGAGGTGCAACAAGCATTTTCTGATACCCGATTTGTTGGATACGACGCACACGAAGCCGAAGTGAGCCTTATCAAGTACAGAAAAGTATTGTCGAAAGGAAAATCTTATTACCAACTTGTGCTCGATTGCACTCCATTCTATGCCGAATCCGGTGGGCAAGTTGGCGATAGGGGATGGCTACAGGCAAATGACACCAAAATTGAAATTGTTGATACGCAAAAAGAGAACAACCTTGTGGTGCATATTGCCGAATCTCTCCCGGAAGAACTGCCATTAAAATTTGTTGCAAGGATTGACCAAGTAAAGCGAAATCTCACAGAGAACAACCATACGGCTACCCACTTGATGCATGCCGCATTGGCAAAAGTGTTGGGGAGCCATGTGCAGCAAAAGGGATCTTTAGTCAACGAAGAACGGCTAAGATTCGACTTTTCGCATTTTTCCAAAGTAACTGCCGATGAAATTGAGCAGATTGAGCAAATAGTAAATGCAAAGATTCGTGAGAATATCCATCAGGAAGAACATCGCGAGTTGGAGATGGAGCAGGCAAAAAGCATGAATGCTGTTGCGCTATTTGGGGAGAAATACGGAGAGAAGGTTCGCGTTATAGCCTTCGACCCACAATATTCTACCGAGCTTTGCGGCGGTACCCATGTGGGTGCAACCGGGCAAATTGGGTTGTTTAAAATAGTTTCGGAAGGCGCGATCTCAGCCGGTATTAGGCGCATTGAGGCGGTTACTGGCTCTGCTGCCGAAGAATTTGTAAACAAAAAGGCTAAAGAACTCGAAGCACTGAAGAGTCTATTGAAAAATCCCACCAATTCGGTGGCAGTGCTACAGCAACTGTTAGACCAAAACGAGATGCTGCGCAAAGCCTTAGACCAGATGGAAAAAGAAAAGGCGCGGCTTATGGTGCCTGAGCTTTTGGAAAAAGCATGGGAGGTAAACGGAATAAACTGCATAGTGCAACGCCTGAACACAAGTGCAGAAACAGCAAAAGATCTGGCATTCGAATTGAAAGCCCGTATGGACAATTTGTTTGTAGTTTTAGGGTATGTACACGATAGCAAGCCAGGCCTTGCTGTTTTGATTTCCGAAAACATCACCAAAGAAAGGGGATTCAATGCTAGCGAAATAGTGAAAAATCTTGCCAAACACATACAAGGTGGAGGAGGCGGGCAACCGTTTTTTGCTACTGCCGGAGGCAAGAACCCCGATGGACTTGATAAAGCATTGGCAGAAGCCAAAAAAATGTTTGCGGTTTAATCCGCTCATAATCAATCGGTAGAGAATCTGCCGCAGATATTTTTATAGGGACAAAACTTGCAAGAATCCCAGTTTTCGGTTTGCCTTATGGGTAGGCTGGGGTCAAGAATGGTTTCCAACAATTGGCTCAAAAGAACTTGAAACCCATCCAAGATGTTTTCAGTTTCATCCAAAAGCTCAGGTGGAATATGAAGCAGCATTAGTCCATCGGTAGATTTTTTAAGGGAAACTACCGCAGCTTCTGGCAATACTTGTGAGTTTTCGCTCCGGCAATACATCCATTTGTAGAGCATAAGTTGCAACGCAATGCTATAATCAGGATTCTCCGTAAGGGTATTCAGAGATTTAACTTTCAGGTGTGAACTATTCACCATCCCCGATTTGTAATCAATGATTCTGAGTTTTCCTGCAATCATATCAATGCGATCGGCTGTACCGGCAATGGTTACGGATTTTTCCATTTCGCCTATCCAAACTTCTATCTGAGCTTTCAGCTTTACTTCGGTGCCAATGAGTTGAAGCAAGTTTTGATTTTCCAAAGCTTTTTTCTCCGATGATAGAAAACTCGCAAGTTGATGGTGAATTAGGCTAAAAAGCAACAAGTTTTTTCCTTTTGAGAAATCAACACCCCGAAAATCGGTGCTAATACTCTCAATACAAACCCTCTCGGCGTTTTGCAACATGTCCTCCAAGTCTTGTGGAGTTACGGTTTTTCCAACAAACGGATTATACAGAATCTCAAGGGTTTTGTGCAAAATGCTACCAATCGTGTTGGCTTGTATTGTTTCTTCCGTCTCTTCCTCCTTTTGCATTCGTATGATTTTCTCGAAATAAAACCTCAAAGGACAACTTATGTAGAGGCTCAACGAAGATGGAGAGAAACCCGTATCGGCGATTTGATTGAGCCTTTGCATGATAGACTCGTCTTTGGGTATTTCTATAATCTTGGGCGTAGTTTTTGCTTTGGGCAAAACAGCAACCGATGAACTCACAATGGTGGTCTTTGGCTGATATTTAGGCAGTTCAAATTCCAATTGGGTGGCAAATCTGCTCTTTTCGCTTCCACCCAAGCCATCGGTATCTGTATTGTATATCAAATAAATGTTTTCTGCTCGCTGCAAAAGCCTGTAAAAGTGGTATGCATAAATGGCTTCTCTATCGTAATGCAATCTCAGTTGAAACCTTTGCCTTACGGCGAATGGGATATAAGTTTCTACATTCTTTGCCCCGGGAATGGTTTTGTCGTTTACCGAGAGAATGATAATATTCTTGAAGTCAATGCTGCGAGTTTCGAGCATACCCATTATCTGCAATCCTTGAAGCGGCTCGCCAGCAAAAGGAAGGCGACCCTCATCCATTGCTGTCTCGAAAATTTTACGGAGCGACTCGATACTTAATTCTTTTGAAAAGGGGGTTGTTAAGTTTTCTAATCGAAAAACCAGTGCGGAGAAGTTTTTAACAGCTTCCAGCTCAAATAGCAAATTCTCTTTCACTTGTTTCGATGGGGATGCATAGATTTTTTGCTGCAACACCACCTCCATATTGTTGCAGAAATCGTTTAATGGCTGAAAAAGGCTGTGTGGTAATGCGCTGAAATCTGTTTCCAAAAAAGAAAATAATTCTTCAAATGTGCAGCGGGCATACTTAGGCACTGGAAGATTGTTGAAAGTAAAAAAAACTTGTTGCGAAAGGTTTATATTTCTTATGGTTTCCTCTGCAAAAGATACTCCCTTGTTGCTCCCCATCAGCAATGCTGCCATGGGATGCGACAATAGGTCAACCAAATCTTTGAAATAATACTCCGTGCTTTCGCCAGCGGATAGTGTCCTTGATGATTTCTGAGTTAAAAGTCGAAAAAGGATTTCAAACAACGAAGCTATCCCTGTTTGCCTAAGTGGATAGCCCATGGTAATGTTTATGTTGTTGAAATTTTTTGGCAGGGAACTTACCATGGGAATCAGAAGGCTTTCGTTGGCAAGCACCACTGCAGTACTGGTGTCGGCATCCATAGCAGGATTGCTTGCAAGAATATTGGCGGCTAATTGTGCCTGCAAAAAGCTCCGAGAAACGCCTAAGATATTTATGTTCTTTGCATTTTTGAAACCTTCTTCAAGCAATTCTGAAATAGGTATTTTCCACAACTTTTTGTACTTTCTTATAAACCTTCCGGCCTCATGCTTCTCATTGTTTTCGTAGTATGGGTCGGAGTCAAAAAACACTTCTGCTTTATTCTGTCTTAAAAGCGTAGTGATTATGGCTTCTTCGGCCTGGGTAAATGCATTGAATCCCACAAACATCACCTGCAAAAAAGGAACTTCTACTGACCCACTTTGTAGTTTTTGGGCAGCTGCACGAGTTGCCATACCCTGAAAGGCCAACTGCTTTGCAAGAAGTCGGTTTTTGAGTGCATTATGCCATTTGCCAAATTGTGCTACGAATTGCAGATGTCGTTGTTGGAATGCTGTAGTACTACCATCAGGCGACCAAGTGTTGATATATTCCAATTGGGTGAAATATTGATACATAGGTGCTGTATCGGCGAGCGACGACTCAGCCTCATCGAAATCCCTGAGCAAGACCCGTCCGAAATGCAAAAATGATTGCAAATCCGCCGCTTTGCTACCTTCTTCCTCTTTGTAAACTGAATAAAACTCAAACAACAAGCTCAATGAGTCGAGCACTTGAAGCCCCGAAATCTTATTCGCAAAATCCTCGATACTCAAAAACGAAGGTGCCCAGGTTGGGTTTAACACCTTGTGCTGAAAATGCTTGCGCAGATACAACCATGCACGGCGATTGGGCGTTACTATGCAAATCTCTCCCAATTGATCGGAGTATTTGTCGAGAATGCGTTGCGCAACAGTGCCCAGAAAGGTTTCCATAACCAAATGGTGTTAAGGGTTATAAGGTGATAGTAATGCCAATCGAAGCAAACCATAGTTGCTCTTTGCCCCGCAATATTAACATTGGCGCAATTATGGGTATCTAAAATGCTTTCGGATTATGGCTAAACATAATCTTAGCTTTCTCTAATTTCTCCATCGAGCCTATATCAGCCCAAAGATCATGACTGTGCACAAATGGCATTATACAATGGTTTAGGGCAAGGCGAAGATAAACTGGCGTAATAGAAAAAACACCTTTTTCTGCAATCAAGTTGGGCAAATTTGGTTGCACTATGTGAATGCCACTAAATGCCAAGGAAATCAACTCAGATGGAGTAGGCGTTTTGCAATAGATTTTTTCGCCGGTTGCTCTGTTCTCCCAACCCACAAGTTGGTTGTTTTCCCAAAGAAAAGCCCTGTTGGTTGGTCTATGCGAAACAGCTAGAGTAGCAAGGGGTGAATGCTTTTTGTGAAATGCAAGCATCTCTGGTAAATTAATATCCGAAAGCACATCGGCATTGTATAGGATTATTGGGTCGCTTCCTTGCAATAGGGGAGTAGCATTCAGCAAGCCTCCGCCGGTATCCAGAAGCTCGTTCGTTTCGTCGGAAACAAAAATTTCCACATTGGAGAAGTGCATACTTTGGATAAACCTGAGCATTTGTTCTGGATGATGATGTATGTTTATCACCAGAGTGGTTGCACCCGCAGCTACTAACTTCTCAGCCACCAACTGCAGCATGGGTTTGTTGCCGACTTCAACCAACGCTTTCGGTGTTTGTAGGCTCAATGGCTGCAAACGAGTGCCAACGCCTGCGGCAAATATCATAGCTTTCATGGCTGTAGGCTTGGTTTTGGCCAATGGTTTTCTTGGGTGTGAACTAAATCTATATGAATCCCATCTATATTTGACAAATTATTTGCCAATGCTTCAGCGCAATACACCGAGCGATGTTGACCGCCAGTGCAGCCAAAATTTATCATCAAATGATTAAAATTTCTCCGCAAATAATTTTCTATAGCTTGTTTACTTAGGTGGGTAGTATGATTAAGGAATTCCTGAACTTCACCCTGCATTAAAAGAAAATCTCCTGTAGCTTTATCTTTGCCGGTGAGAAATTTGAATCTGCTGTCCCTGCCAGGGTTTGTGAGCCATCGGCAATCGAAAACAAATCCCCCTCCATTTCCCCATTCATCCGGCGGAATGCCATTTTTGTAAGAAAAACTTCGAATATGCACCGTAAGTCCGTGTTTTGAGTCAGGGATAATTTCTATTGGAGCGGTAGATGCAAGATTCTCCACAATCCGGTTTAAGTAGGGTGTTTCCGCTGGTAGTAGTTGATTGTTGGTTAACCACTGCAAGTTGCGCAAAGCGTAGGGCACGCTTTGCAAAAACAAAGTCTTGCGTTCTACTCCACCCCTAAAACCATAAGCCCCAAGTGCCTGCAATATCCGCATCAATGCGAAATCGAAGAAATCTTTGCGAAACACCTGCGGGTCAAAATCCATATACTTCGAAAGGTTTGCCATATAAAACTCAAGCAACTCCATTCGCTGGTTCGTAGGAATATTCGCCTTGGCATCGAAAATTATAGATGCCACATCGTAATGCAATGTGCCTTTTCTTCCGCCCTGAAAATCTATGAAATAGGGCTTATCGTTCACAACCATAATGTTTCTCGACTGGAAGTCGCGATAGAGAAAATAATCTGCCGGCACATTGCAAAGTCTGGTTGCAAAGTGTTCAAAATCGTCTTCCAATTTTTGCTCATCGAAGCCTACACCCGAAATTTTCAAGAAATAGTACTTAAAATAGTTCAAATCCCACATCATGCTATGCCTATCGAAAGCATGGCGCGGATAGCAAACGCCAAAATCTAAGCCCTTTGCTCCATTTATCTGAAACTCTGCCAGCCACTCCAAGGATTTCTTATACAGATCCATGATTTTTGGGCTGAAGG
>DMJL01000272.1 GCA_003451785.1 Bacteroidales bacterium | reverse complement strand
TGATTTACCAAAGTAGAATTATGTTATACAAATTGAATTTATGAGGGCAAAAAATTCCGTGAATCAATCGTAATTTGAAAAAAATTGCGTGATAGTTATGTAGTTTGAAACAAAATAGGTGTACACAAATTGCCTCCCACTTTTTACTCTGAGATTTATTTTACTTAAGTGATTTGTTGTCAGGTATTTATTGTTGTCAAAGCACTAATTCATAACGGCAATTAAATTTGCCAATTTCCTATTTCCAAATTCCTACAACTAATATTGCCGAGTTTGACACGACCCATTGGGCAAATTACTAATAGCCTGTACTAACCTACAACAACATTCAAAGCTACGCCAAATTGTTTTCACAGAGACTCAAAATTAAAATCTCTTACAGTCAAGTCTTGAGCAGGTTGTTAAGGAAGTTATTGCTGTTAAACATTGGAGATCGACAAGGATTTAATACTTAATCCAGTAGGTTTTTTGCATATTCGATAATGCTTTGGGTAGCCCCAGTATTGGCCTTCACATAAGCACGACAAACATTGGAAGTTTTTTGTAACACGGTGGTTTGTTGTAAAAGCTCAGTAACTTTTTCTTTAAATTCTGCGGCAGAAGCTACCGGAAATGCCCCTTGCAACTTCACTAATTCGATAGCTTCGGCGAACTGTTGGTGTTTTGGCCCAAAGAACACAGGTAGCCCAAAGGTGGCTGCCTCTAATATGTTGTGAATGCCTTTCCCAAATCCCCCGCCAATGTAGGCTAATGTTCCTAATCGGTAAAGCCTCGAAAGCAGACCAATTCTATCAACAATGATAACTCTTGATGAGATTTTTTCTCCGGCAACCATTTTCGATAGTATTTGAACTGAGCCAACAATTTGTTTTTCGAGCACTCGGATATGTGTCGGGCTGATTTCGTGGGGAGCAATTATGAAACGAAGATTAATTGCGGGGTCATTAATTATTGGCAGAAGAATTTCTTCGTCGGCAGGCCAAGTACTTCCTGCCACCAAAATGGGTGTATCGTCGGAGAATTCTGGAAATTCATTAACATGGAGTTTTTGGTCGGCTATAGCCGCTACCCTATCAAATCTTGTATCGCCTGCCACCATTGCATGCCGTATTCCAATAGAGTTAAGCAAATCCATCGAGCTTTGGTTTTGCACAAAGAAGTAATGTATTCCCTTCAAATGTTTCCGAAACCATCCACCATAACTTTGAAAGAAATGTTGGTCTTTTCTGAAATGTGCCGACACTACAAGCGTGGGAATTTTTCGGTTTTGCAAGGCATACAGGAAATTGTACCAATACTCATATTTTACGAAGATTGCCAATCGAGGATTCCAAATATCCAAAAATCGCTTGGCGTTGCTTTGAGTATCCAAGGGCAAATAGAATACCCAGTCGGCACCTTGGTAATTTTTGCGTATGTTGTAGCCCGATGGCGAAAAGAATGTCAGCAGAATTTTGAATTTAGGAAATGCCGTGCGGAAGGCTTCCATCACAGGTCGGCCTTGCTCAAACTCGCCAAGGGAAGCACAATGAAACCATAAGCAGGGAGCGGAGTGATGATTAGCATTGCGCATCAGCAAAAACAAGTTTCTCCTACCAGTTACCCACTGCTTGGCTTTGGAAGAGAATCTCCCAACAATGCTAGCAAGGATGCCATAAAGGTAAATCGTAAAGCTATAAAGCAATCGCATAGTGCAAACTTTGATGCAAAGTTGCAAAGATAGGGATTAGGCGATTCTAATAATGCCATATTTAACTCGAGAACAATCTACTTGCTGATGCAAGGAATAGTTTGTTGCACTATAGGAAGCCATTTAATTATTTTTAATTTTGCTGATTGATTATACACCATTAAACGATAAGATAAGCGGATTATGAAAAAAATTCAAATGGTTGACCTAAAGAGCCAGTACGAGAAAATTAGCAATGAAATAGACAATGCAGTTTTAGATGTTATTAGAAGTACGCAATATATCAATGGCCCAGAAGTCAAGAAATTTCAGCAGGAACTCGAGGGCTACCTTGGTTCAAAGCATGTGATACCTTGTGCCAATGGTACGGATGCTCTCCAAGTAGCCATGATGGCATTAGACTTAAAACCCGGCGATGAAGTTATTACCCCTTCCTTTACTTTCGTAGCTACAGTAGAAGTGATTGCATTGTTGGGATTGACACCTGTTTTGGTAGATGCCGACCCCAAAACTTTCAATATGGATCCCGATGCATTTCGCAGAGCCATTACCCCAAAAACCAAAGCCGTGGTGCCGGTGCATCTTTTTGGGCAATGCTGCGATATGGAAAAGATTTTAGAAATTGCCAAAGAGTTCAATCTTTATGTTATTGAGGATAATGCGCAGGCCATTGGTGCAGATTACCGTTTCGGTGATGGAACTATTAAGAAGGCAGGTACAATGGGTATTATCGGATGCACATCGTTTTTCCCATCAAAAAATTTGGGTTGCTATGGCGATGGTGGAGCTATTTTTACCGACAACGATGCTCTGGCTCACAAGATGCGCGTGATTGTCAATCATGGAATGGAAGTAAGGTATTACCACGATTCTATTGGTGTAAACTCTCGTCTGGATAGCATACAAGCTTCCATATTGCGCATAAAACTACGAAGACTCGACCAGTATGCAGAAGCCCGAAGAAATGCAGCCGATTATTACGACCGTGCTTTTGCAAACCATCCAAAGCTTGTAACTCCCCAAAGATCTGAATTCTCTACCCATGTGTTTCACCAATATACTTTGATTACCAACAATCTCGACCGTTTTGGGCTTCAAGAATTTCTTCAATCAAGAGAAATCCCTGCAATGGTTTACTACCCGGTAGCCATGCACATGCAAAAAGCCTATACCGACACACGATACAAGGAAGGCGATTTCCCGGTAACCGAAGCTTTTTGTAAATGCGTAATTTCTCTGCCTATGCATACAGAACTCGATCAGGAGCAATTAGAATACATTACTGCATCTGTGCTTGAGTTTGCCAATAGAACCTAAACCGAACCAATGGAATATTTTGCCCATGAATCTGCCGTTATTGACCCTGGTTGCCAAATTGGCAAGGGAACGCGCATTTGGCATTTTACACACTTAATGCCGGATTGCATTTTAGGGGAAAACTGCAACTTGGGTCAGAATGTTGTAGTATCGCCAGGTGTAGTGTTGGGCAACAATGTGAAGGTGCAAAACAATGTATCTATTTACACTGGTGTAGTTTGCGAAGATGATGTTTTCTTGGGTCCTTCGATGGTTTTTACCAATATTGTGAATCCCAGAAGTGCTGTAATCAGGCGCGAACAATATGTGAAGACTTTGGTGCGAAAAGGCGCCAGCATCGGAGCGAATGCCACAATTGTATGTGGTGTCGAAATAGGCGAATATGCCTTTGTTGGTGCTGGTGCTGTTGTAATCAGAGATGTGGCGGCACATAGCTTGGTAGTTGGCAATCCGGCACGACATATTGGCTGGATGAGCGAGTATGGCCATAAGCTGCAATTCGATGATAATGGTTTTGCAAAGTGCCCCGAGAGCGGCCAAGCTTACCAAATCGAAAACGGTAAGGTCAGACAAATAAGGGAGTAAAGAAATATGCACATAGCTCCATCTAAAGGATGTGCATTCTTACGATTATGTTTTTAATTAAAAATTTCCTCGCATGATTGATAATCACAAAAAGATAAGGTTTGCGGTTGTTGGCTGCGGTCATATAGGCAAGCGTCATGCCGAAATGATTGTGCGCAACCCCGGAGCAGAGCTTGCCGGATTGTGTGATATTAGACCAAAGGAGGAATTAGGTCTGGATGCCTATAAAGTGCCTTTTTTCCGCTCCGTTGACGAAATGCTCCAATCATTGGGCGATCTGGATGTGGTAAATATTTGCACGCCCAATGGTCTGCACGCAGAGCATTGTCTGAAGGTATTAGACAAAAGGCTTCATGTGGTATGCGAGAAACCCATGGCACTTACCAAAGCTCAATGCGAGTCGGTTATCTACAAGGCCTTGAAAGTGGGTCGCCATTTGTTTTTGGTAATGCAAAACCGTTACTCACCACCTTCCCTTTGGCTCAAAGAGCTTGTTGACAACAAAATATTAGGCGAAATTTATACTGTGCAAGTTAATTGCTACTGGAATCGCGACAATCGCTACTATAAACCTGGTGGATGGCATGGTACCGCTCAATACGATGGAGGAACTTTATTCACCCAGTTTTCGCATTTTATTGATATTATGTACTGGTTGTTTGGCGATATTAAGGATATACAAGGAATTTTCAACGACTTCAATCACACTAACCTCACCGAATTTGAAGATTCGGGGATGGTGATTTTCCAATTTGTTAATGGGGGTATGGGAACCATCAATTACTCCACAGCCGTTTGGGACAAAAACATGGAAAGCAGCCTTACCATCACCGGAAGTAAGGGCAGTGTGAAGGTTGGCGGACAGTATATGAACGAAGTAGAATATTGTCATATTGAGAATTATACTATGCCAATACTACCTCCTTCTGAGCCGCCTAACGACTATGGCCCATTTAAAGGAAGTGCAGCAAACCATCATTTTGTGATACAAAATGTGGTTGACACCATTTTGGGAAGAACCTCCATAAGCACAAATGCATTAGAGGGGTTAAAAGTTGTGGAGATTATCGAACGGATTTACGAAAAAAGAATAAGTTCCATTTTAAATAAAAGATTGTCGTATGAGTATGTATCAGAGGCTACTAAACGGTGAAGCAACCCTTTCGGTTATAGGGCTGGGATATGTGGGGCTTCCCATAGCCTTGGAGTTTGGAAGGCATGTAAAGGTTGTAGGCTTCGACATAAAAGCCGATCGTGTTGAAATGATGCGCAATCGAATGGATCCAAGCCACGAACTTGCACCTGATGCATTCGATGGCTCCGATGTGTATTTTACAGCATCTGC
>DMJL01000034.1 GCA_003451785.1 Bacteroidales bacterium | reverse complement strand
GTGGTCCTATGCTGTTTCAGATGCCGGAAAAAGCATTCCATTTTCCTACCCCCGAAACCGACTTGATACAAAACGCTTACGATGAAATGGAACTTCTGGGATTCACAGTTTCGGTAAGCCCATTCGACCTTGTGAAAAACCCATTCAGGGGTGAGATAATGGGCGCAAATTTGCTGCAACTTGTGGGCAGCAAGGTACGCATGGTAGGCTGGCTGGTAACAACCAAATATGTGAGAACCATTAAGAATGAGATAATGTACTTTGGTTGCTTCTTAGATGTGGAAGGCAATTTTTTCGACACTGTTCATTTTCCCGATTCTGTCAGAACATGGCCATTTAGGGGGAATGGGGTGTATTTGATACTCGGAACAATCACCCAGGAGTTTGGGTTCCCATCGCTAACAGTGGAGAAAATGGCCAAAATGCCCATTATCCCCGACCCACGGGGATAACCCAATCGAGTTGAAGGATTGCCATAAGATTGTCCTCTTTGAACACAAAATGAATTACTGGAAACGGTGTATAAAAAACCCGGAAGCTATTGCCGCCGGGTTTCTTATAATTATGCTTGAGCAGTAGGTCCGCCCAAGTGTATGGGAATACCTCCCGGAATGTCCATATCCTGTATTACACCATTCACCGACTCAAATTTTGCAATATTTTCTTTGAGTGCTTTCATGAGTCTTTTGGCATGCTGGGGTGTGAGTATCACGCGCGATTTTACCTTTGCCTTGGGCACGCCGGGCATAAGACGCACAAAATCTACCACAAACTCGGTATGCGAATGGGTGATAATAGCCAAGTTGGAATATACGCCATCGGCTACATCTTCGCCCAACTCAATGTTTATTTGGTTTTCGGGCATAATCTGGTCAGACATCTTACAAAAAATTAAAAGGTTGACAGTATTAAACTACTTTTTCTTCTTGCTTCCTCTTGGATGCCATTAGTAAGTTGCTTTCGTCAATTGAGCTTACGATTATGTTTTCGTACTCTCTAAGACCCGTACCGGCCGGGATAAGATGACCTACGATAACATTCTCTTTCAAGCCTTTAAGCTCATCAACCTTGGCATTTACTGCGGCATCGGTCAATACTTTGGTAGTTTCTTGGAACGAAGCAGCCGAAATAAAGCTACGGGTTTGGAGCGAAGCTCTGGTAATACCTTGCAACTGCTGCCTTGCTGTAGCACCACGGGCATCGCGGGCAACAACCAATGCTCTGTCTTTGCGCTTGAGCAGTGAATTTTCGTCGCGAAGCTTTCTTGCAGTGATTATCTGACCGGGTTTGAAACCAGATGCACCTGGGTCTTCTACAACCTTTTTGCCAAACAGATCGTCGTTTTCCTCCATGAAATCTATCTTGTTGACCACTTCGCCTTCCAAGAAACGGGTATCGCCCGGATCGTCAATAGTTACTTTACGCATCATCTGACGAACGATAATCTCAAAATGCTTATCGTTGATCTTTACCCCTTGCATTCGATAAACTTCTTGTACTTCGTTTACTATGTATTCCTGAACGGCGGTTGGACCTTTGATTGCCAAAATATCGGAAGGTGTGATAGGACCTTCAGACATGGGCGTTCCAGCCTTCACGAAGTCGTTCTCTTGGGCAAGGATTTGCTTGGAGAGCGGTATGAGGTATCGTTTTTCATCGCCTGAGCGTGCAGTGATAATCACTTCACGATTACCGCGTTTAATTCTTTTGCCAAAAGAAACTACACCATCAATTTCTGAAACTATAGCAGGATCGGTGGGGTTGCGAGCTTCAAACAATTCGGTGATTCGTGGAAGACCACCGGTGATGTCGCCCGATTTGCCAATAGCACGAGGTATTTTGGCTATTATTCTACCGGCAACTACATCTTGGTTTTCGCTTATGGCAATGTGTGCCCCCACAGGCATATCGAAGTTGCGTAACACTTCGCCACTTTTATCAATGATGGAAAGGGAAGGATTTTTGGTTTTATCCTTGCTCTCTATGATAACTTTCTCGTAGAATCCTGTTTGCTCATCAGAGTCGGTGCGATAAGTAACGCCTTCAATCATTTGGTTGAATACCACCTTACCGGTCATATCGGAGATGATAACGGCATTGTAGGGATCCCATTCACAAATAAGCTGTCCGCTTTGCACCTCTTGTCCAGCTTCGAAATAGAGGTTGGCACCATAGGGAATATTTTGACTGGTAAGCACCATTCTGGTGTTTTTGTCCAGAATACGCATTTCGCCCGAACGCCCAATGACTACCTGATAAGGTTTTCCTTCTTGGCTCTCATAAAGCACTGTGCGCAATTCTTCCATTTCCAATACTCCAGAGTACTTGGCAGTGATGCGGGAAGTAGTAGCAATATTTGAAGCAGTACCACCCACATGGAATGTACGAAGGGTAAGCTGCGTACCTGGCTCACCGATAGACTGGGCTGCGATAACGCCAATGGCCTCGCCTCTTTGAACCATCCTGCCGGTTGCCAAATTGCGTCCATAGCATTTGCCACAAACGCCGTGCTTCGACTCGCAAGTAAGCACCGAGCGGATTTCGACGGCTTCGATGGGCGAGTTTTCAATCGCTTGTGCAATTTCCTCCGTAATCTCCTCTCCAGCCATAACAATCACCTCGCCTGTAGCAGGGTGTATCACATCAACCAAAGCGGTACGACCAAGGATGCGATCGTGCAGTGTTTCTACGGTTTCTTCATTATTTTTGAGAGCAGTGGCGGTCAATCCGCGCAATGTACCGCAATCGGTCTCGTTCACAATTACATCTTGTGCCACATCTACCAGCCTACGGGTAAGGTATCCTGCATCGGCGGTTTTCAGAGCGGTATCGGCCAAACCTTTACGCGCACCGTGGGTAGAGATAAAATATTCCAAAACCGATAGACCCTCTTTGAAGTTAGATAGAATGGGGTTTTCAATAATTTCGCCCCCCTTTGCTCCCGACTTTTGAGGTTTAGCCATAAGACCCCTCATACCCGAAAGCTGCCTGATCTGCTCCTTCGAACCCCGAGCACCTGAATCGAGCATCATAAACACAGGATTGAAACCTTGATTGTCGTTAGTGGTTTTTTCAATCAAAACCTTGGTGAGGCGCGCATTGGTATGCGTCCAAATATCAATTATCTGATTGTACCTTTCGTTGTTGGTAATGAAACCCATACCATAGTTGGCACGAACTTCCTCTACCTGTTCATCGGCCTGATCTATTAGGCGTTTTTTCTCATCTGGCACTAAGATGTCTCCCAAGTTGAACGACAAACCTCCGCGAAATGCCATATTGAAGCCCAAATCTTTTATATCGTCCAAAAACTTGGAAGTACGAGATATGCCTGCAACCTTCATAATGCCACCGATAATATCCCTTAGGGCTTTCTTGGTAAGCATTTGGTTGATGTAGCCATATTCTTTGGGTACAACTTGGTTGAACAATACTCGACCGGTGGTAGTTTCCAAAATACGACTTACAAGTCCTCCATTTTCGTAAACATTTAGGCGTACCTTAATGTTGGCATGAAGATCTAAGGCACCTTCGTTGTGCGCAATGATTACTTCTTCGGGACCGTAAAATGAGAGTCCTTCCCCTTTAATAGGTTGTTCTGGAGTGCTTTTGCGACTTTTCGTCATATAATACAATCCCAAAACCATGTCTTGAGATGGAACAGCAATAGGCGCTCCATTGGCTGGGTTAAGAATATTGTGCGATGCAAGCATCAGCATTTGTGCTTCGAGGATTACTGCGTTGCCCAGGGGCACATGCACAGCCATTTGGTCGCC
>DMJL01000099.1 GCA_003451785.1 Bacteroidales bacterium | reverse complement strand
CCTCAGCGGTTTCACCATCTATTTTACTAAGTAGCCTGATTCCGAAATAAATTAAACTTCCTGCTAAAAGCAGTGCTACTACTGCTATTACTATATTTCTGATAGTTTTCCTTGAATTCGTCACTCTTTGAAAAGTATTTATACGGCTTAAAAACTGCAAAAATAATCAATTCGCAAACAATGAAAGCCAAAAAAACCTAATGTAAAATAAAAATTTAAGAGCAATCAGTACAAGATCCAACCATTAAAATTCCATTTTGCATAAATCACGAAAAGGCGGATATGGATTTTTTAAAAAAATCTCTATTGAATAGCCCCCAGTTTTTAACTTACTTTTGTTTTGTTGAACAATCGCATTAAAATATAATAATCTCCAATTAGCCTTGTATGAGCTGGCAAATGTACAGAAAGGGATTTGCAGCATTTTTGCAACTCGAGCGATCGCATCAGCCCAATACGATTGAATCGTATCTGCATGATTACGATCTTTTGGCAGAATATTGCAAAGAGCATTTTCCAACATTATCGCCTGTGCAAGTTGAGCTTAATCAATTATCAGAATTCATAAGGAGTTTATCAGCAAAACCCACAAGCAGTAGAAGTATTGGGCGCATCATTTCCGGTATTCGGGCTTTTTTTAGCTATTTGATTATGGAAGATGTTATCTCAGAAAATCCTGCCGAATTGTTGGATAGACCCAAACCACCGCGCAATTTGCCCATTTATCTCACAATAGACGAAATAGATAAAATGGTAGCATCCATAGACTTGAGCTATCCTTTGGGATTTCGCAACAAAACCATAATTGAAACACTCTATGGTGCCGGTTTGAGAGTTTCAGAGCTTACGACGCTCACCATTAGCAATATAAACTTCAAAGAGAATTTTTTAAAAATTACCGGCAAAGGTTCAAAGCAACGACTTGTACCTTTGGGTGAGATAACAGCAAGGTATATTTCTCAATATTTGGAAATCCACCGGATGGAGACTCCCCCAAGCAAGGGGCACGAAGATTTTGTGTTTTTGAATAATAAAGGCAGACAACTCACCCGCGAGATGATTTTTACTATTGTGAAAAACATTGGGCAGGCTGCGGGAATTCGAAAAAAAATAAGCCCCCATATTTTTCGGCATAGTTTTGCTACGCATTTGGTGCAAGCAGGAGCAGATTTACGGGTTGTGCAAGAATTGTTGGGACACGAATCCATCACTACCACCGAAATTTACACCCATTTGGATAGAGCATATCTTCAGGAAGCCATAGTAAGCTTTCACCCTAGGTCGAAAACAAAAAAGTATTAATATTTTGCTTTAATACATTTGTTTTGCTTACTTTTATTTCGCGCAAAGGTGTGAATAGGTCAATACCTAAAATTTTTAAAAAGAATAAACCATGGCAAAAAGATTAGTAAAAGGTAGCGAAAAATGGCTGTTTGGAGTATGCAGCGGTATAGGCAATTTTTTTGATGTTGACCCAACCATCGTAAGGGTGCTATTCGTATTGTTTGCTCTTTTTGTTGGCTCAGGCATCTTGGCTTATATAGTTTTGGCACTTCTTATGCCAAAAAGTTAGTAATATGCCTGAGTTATTTTTTATTGTAATCGGTATCCTATTTCTGATTGTTGGACTAATGGGTGCGGTACTTCCGGTGCTGCCCGGTCCTCCATTGAGTTTTGCCGGTATGTTGCTCATACACTTTTCGCCAGCACATTCCTTCCCCATAAGTCAGTTAATAATTTTTGGGATACTCGCAGCAGCCATTGCGGCTTTAGATTTATTGTTGCCCATTTTGGGTACAAAAAAAACTGGTGGTTCCAAAATAGGTATGTATGGGGCCACAATAGGATTGGTTTTGGGTTTATTTATGCTGCCTCCATTTGGCATATTTATTCTACCCTTTGTCGGTGCATTGATTGCAGAAATGATGACCGATAAGAAATTCCCCCAAGCTATGAAAGCTGCTTTGGGAAGTTTTCTTGGCCTGCTTGCCGGCACTCTGCTCAAAATAGCCTATTCTACGACCATCATAATTTTCGTTCTGATATTGTTGTTCTAAAAAAACAATTCCGTTACCAATACCTTCAAGGGTTTTCACTTTTTTTTAAAGAAATCTATTTGGAAATGATTGGCAATTAGTGAAAAGCTATATCTTTGCACCCAGTTTGAAAAAGCATGATTTTGCGGATTTATGGATGTTTCAATGCATTGTTGGACAATTACTTCATCTCAATTATTAGGCCAATATTCCGGCTTAAATTACCAAACAAAAATGCATTTTTCTTCTTTAAATAGCCACATTTGGCGAAGTAAAAATTCTGCCAAATGTTATGCCATTGTTGCAAGTTACCATTAGATATAAAGCACAGGATTAGTTTTAAAAGCATAATATTATAATTTAACCAGTTTTAAACATAAAATTTTAAAAAAAGGTGAGCGAATACTCAAAAAACCGAAAGCCTGCAAAAGAATTTTTCTCAAGGCAAGAATATCTTGAAAATGAGCTTAAAACAATGAATCCCAAAAGGTGGAAACTCAATCTGCCTGGAAGGGATTTCCGATTCGAATTTGAAGATTTAGTACCGGCTATTTCAGGCACTATTGGTAAAATAGTAATGGTAACAGCAATTGTGTCTGCTTTTGCAGCCGGTTTTGGACTTACCCCTGAGTTTGTTGTAGAGAATGTAAGGTTTGAATTGCTTCTGGTAGCAATTTTATTTGTGATACCCATAAGTGGTTTTTTTAATCCCAGAGCAAATCTTCCAGGTACGCACGGTCCGCTAATTCCCCTTATTGGTCTTATTGTACTTGCAGGCGGTCATCCCCTTGCTTTGGGTTTGATGATTGGCCTATTTGGTTTGATTTTGGGTCTTGCCAAAGGCGGCTCAAGACTTGTAAATCTTACAGGCAATAGTGTTAGAGCAGGATTGCTTATTATCTTGGGTATGCTAGGTTTGATAGGACAGATGAATTCGTTCAGAACCTGGGCTAACGGCATTGGTATGGAGAGCGTATTCTTGGTTGTAATTGCCGCAACAATTATTATCTATGCATTGTTGGCAAGAATAGGAAAAAGATGGTTGGCCATTCCATTGGGAACAGGCTTGGCTATTGTTATAGCTTTGATAATGGGCGCACCGTTTAGTTTCGAAACATCACCCGGAATCCCCAATCTGAATCCCATGTATTGGTGGGGTGAAGATACAGGTTGGAAAATTGGGCTGCCCAATCTAGAGCATTTCATAGCAGTAATACCCTTTGCAGCCTTAGCAATTGCCATGTGGCCTCCCGATTTTCTGGGTCATAGAGTTTTTCAAGAAATGAACTATCCCAAGGGTTCAGAAAAAACTCTTATGCATGTAGATGATACCATGATAAGCTGCTCCGTTCGTCAAGCAGTGGGTAGCGTTTTAGGTGGAGGAAATATTACTTCTTCATGGGGTACATTTATGATTCCCTCGGGAATTGCAAAACGACCCATTCCGGCAGGAGCTATCCTTACAGGTGTTTTGTGTATTGTTGCAGTTTTAGTTGGTTACCCGATGGATTTGGCTATTTGGGAGCCAGCCCTTAGAGTAGCTTTGATTGTTGGGGTATTTCTACCCTTATTGGAAGCCGGAATGGCTATGGTAAAAACCACCAAAGACGCTGAAGGTGCAGGTATTTGTATTATCAGTTCTGTTCTCGTAAACCCAGTATTTGGTTGGACTTTGGCTATGTTGCTCGACAACTTAGGCATTTTTGATAAAGAACGCGCAAGAGCACTTCCAACCATTGATAGGGTTATCATTCCTGCTGTAACATTCGTGGTGATTACTGTTTTCCTCGTTTTGGCAGGTTTAATTCCGGGAATTCCGGCTATGCTTTAATCTAAATTTTTGTAGCATTATTGAATCTTTCAAATTTTAAGAATTTAGCAACTTACAAGGTTGACCTTTTATGAGCTGATTATAAATAGTTTGAATTATGAAATTTGTGCAATTGCCAAATTAATAATTTTCGAAAAGACCCCTAAAAATCCGACTAAATTAAGTCGGATTTTTTTTTAATAATTTTTAATTTATGGGGTTATTTTGTACCTTTAGCATATCCAATAAACTATAAATATTAAGGCTATGAAAAACGAATCTATAACCCAACCGCCTGTAATTAAAAAAATTTTAGTAGCTGTAGATGGCTCGCCGGTTTCTATCAGGGGGATAGAATATGCTGTGCAGATGGCCAATGAAAAAAATGCGGAACTGATTGCACTTTATGTTGATAGCACATCCGACGATATGGATTCTCGTGGTTATTACTCGTATGCCCTAATTCTTGATGTTAAGGACGAGAAAGGTATTAGGGATGTGAAAAATATTGAGAGTAAGGAAATTTCAACAATCCTTGGGAAATACTATGAGAAGGCTGTAAAACCTCTGCCGGTTGTACTTGGTGAGGCAGGATTGGAAGTTGCAGACCTGCTTGCGAAAAAACACAATGTAAAACTCGAATCCCTCATTGAGCGTGGACACGAAGCATCGGTTATAGTTGGCATTGCCAAAAAACTGGATGTTGATTTGATTGTTATCGGCTCCCATGGTACCAAAGGTCTCGACAAATTCTTGCTGGGCAGCGTAGCCGATAAAGTTAGCAAATTGTCGCACTGCCCTGTACTAATTGTAAAACCCTAAGGGTATCAGGACAATATGGTTTTTAATGTACCTGTAAAACATGGGTTGTCCTTGATTCAATCAGGCGGATGCATATTTGCAAATGCAAAAA
>DMJL01000184.1 GCA_003451785.1 Bacteroidales bacterium | reverse complement strand
TTGATTTACCAAAGTAGAACTACTTATGCATTTAAGCCCGGCGAAGGGTTATCGTTAGTTTTTGCAGTATTTTTTTGGAGGCAGGATAGTCGGAATATCCACGGAGGAAACTCCGAAGTAATTGACAGCCGAGTGAATACTAGAAACTCATCGTTTCTGACGACAATTTTTGAATTCTACCGTATATTTGTAAAAAAGAAATTATGGACTTACATACAAGGAAACTCAAAGCTATTGAATATCTAATTGGACTTCGCGATGAGAAGATATTTAGAATAATTGAATCAATCATAGATGAAGTCCAAAAGCAACAAACAGTTAGCCGCAATGTGAAACCCTTTACTGTCGAACAATTGATGGACAGGGCAAATAGGTCAACAAAGGACTACCTTTCTGGTAAATTCAAGACTCAGGAACAATTGGAGAATGAATCAGAAAACTGGTAGTTTTATGAAAATTCTTTGGTCTGAATTCTCAATAAAGTTGCTTTCAGAAATCTACACTTACTACAAGGAAAAAGCCAGTCCTTCAGTTGCCAAGAAAATTAAGACCGATATTTTGACTGCAACAAAGCAATTGAAAAAGCATCCAGAATCCGGACAAATTGAATTGAACCTTGAGAAGTTGAATGAGGGTTACCGATATTTGGTAAAAGGAAACTACAAGATTATTTACAAAGCAATATCTGAAGGTCTTCTAATAACCGACATTTTTGACACAAGGCAAGATCCAATAAAACTCAGCGACGAAGAAAGAAAAACCGGAAGTAACACATAGACATCTGTCTGATTTGCAATTTATTACGGGGATTTAGGTTTGAACTACAAACCACTTAGGTGTGTCTTGTCGGTTGGAAGCAGGTAAAATCCAATAAACTTGCACCAAACCAAAAAACGGTCAATATGTTTCAACCATTAACTAAACTTCAAATTGCCAATTTGCCCAATTTTTTTATCTTTGAAACACAAAACTGAACCTAAAATGAGAAATTACTTTGTTGTGGCATCGGCAATCCTATTATTGTTTGTTGTTTTGGTCATGACTTCCCTTTTTTATAGTTGGTTCTCTCTCGAAATAGCCGATTGGGCAATGTTTTTCTTTGTAGTGCCTTTTGCATTTTCGTTAATAAAAATTTTTGACCGTACAAAATCTTACCAATTGCCATTGATGTTGTTACTGGGTGCAATTGTATCAACATTGCTCGAAAGAGATCTTGATTTTACTGAAGTACTCAAAGAATCAATAGCTGCCATAAGTGGAGCATTGATGGTATGCCTTTTTATCTTTTTCACAAAAAAAGTAAAAGAATAATAAGGATTTTAGTAACGGCGGTTGCTGGATTGTTAAGGTTCATTTGTGGAAAGGCAACCCGAACGGGCATCATGCTATGAATTTAGCAGATGGGGCTATGCTATCCTATTCACCATAATATTTACACCTAAAATTTTTAAACCGACAATCAAACTTACCTCAAGCGAAATCCCATCAAGCATTCTTAATTTTCGGTTGATGTCCATCCAACCATTGAAATAAATTGGGTTTTGCCAAACTTTCGATAATTTAGATTGTTTATTTTTACGAGATAGTAATTTCCTAAAACATCTTCGCCCTTTTTCTATGTAATAATATGGAGCGTTGAAAATGGGTTGTAGGAGACTTCATCTAACTTTGCAATTGTTGTTACCATTTAAAATTGTATGATTTACATCACCAGGCGCGAATCGTTCAATGCAGCTCATCGCCTCTTTAGGTCGGATTGGGATATTAATAAAAATTTTGATGTTTTTGGCAAGTGCTCCAACCCCTTATGGCATGGTCATAATTATGTGCTATTCGTAACTGTGAAAGGGCAGGTGAACCCCGAAACGGGATTTCTTGTAAATCTTAAGGAACTGAGTAGCATTATCAAAGGTTTGGTATTGGATAAACTCGATCATAAAAACCTGAACCTTGAAGTAGATTTTTTGGCCGGTAAAATTACATCTACCGAAAACTTGGCGATTGGTATCTGGGAGCAACTCCAAGAACCGATGCGCCAATTAGGTGCGCAATTGCACAGTGTTAGACTACATGAAACCGAGAATAACTCTGTAGAATATTTTGGAAAAACAATACTTTAAATACCTAAGTCATGGCATCGGAAATTGTGAAGGAAATGGCCATTGAAAACAAAATGGACGATTACGAAAAAATTGACCTGTATAATCCAACCAAGATTAGGGCACTATCGGGGCATTACCACAAGGTGTTGGAGCTAATTGGAGAAGACCCCACCCGCGAAGGATTGGAGAAAACCCCCGAACGGGTAGCAAAAGCCATGCAGTACCTTACCCACGGCTACGACCTAAACCCGGTAGAAATACTCAAGTCGGCAATGTTTAAAGAGGATTACAGGCAGATGGTGATTGTGAAAGACATTGAAATCTACTCTTTATGCGAGCATCACATGCTTCCGTTTGTGGGCAAGGCCCATGTTGCATACATCCCCAACGGATATATTGTTGGGCTGAGCAAAATACCCAGAGTGGTTGATGCCTACGCCCGAAGGCTGCAAGTGCAGGAGCGGCTTACCATGCAAATCAAAAATTGCATCCAAGAAACGCTAAACCCCTTAGGAGTGGCTGTGGTAATTGAAGCCCACCACTTCTGCATGATGATGCGGGGCATACAGAAGCAAAACTCTGTAACCACCACCAGCGATTTTACAGGTGCATTTCTTACAGATAAAACGCGAGCCGAATTTATTCATCTGCTTGGCAGCAAGTTGCATTGAGCCTTAGTTTTTTTGATAAATTTGTAAAGGATAAAATCGCAAATAGCACTTTTCCCCGAAACTTATCAGGGGGGCTGATTATCTGTATAAATGCTATTTAATGGCATGTTTTTTGTGCCAAAATATCAAATTAATTGCCTGATTTTCAATATTCCACTTCTAAAATAGCACCCAAAGACGATACATAAACCGAGATACACGCATTCTTGGCAATTTTTACCACAGAAGAATCGAATTGGATATTTTTATATTAAATATTTGCAAATGAAACGCTTAGCAACTGTTTGGGTTCTTATGTTAATGGTTTTCGGTTTCACAAGCTGTGAGGACAAAAATAACGATATGGTGCTAACGGAACCTAAAACCATTGAGCTTGTGCCAGGCTCGGATATCATTATATCGGGCAGCAACCGATTTGGTATAGAATTGTTTACCAGAGTGGCACTTACAGAAAATCAGAACTTTACGCTTTCGCCATTAAGTGCCAGTGTGGCTCTCACTATGCTTTTGAATGGTGCCGGGGGCGAAACACTTAGCCAAATGCAATCGGCATTGGGCTATCCTGCTCAGGCTGACCGTGCAACCATCAATCGGGCTTACAAAAGTCTTGCAGGTCAGCTGCTCAACGCAGATCCATCGGTGGTGCTGGGATTGGCTAATGCCATGTTTTACCGGCAAGACTTCCAAGTAAAACAAAACTTTGTGCACACCCTGCAAATGGATTTCGATGCCACCGTCAGAGGTTTAGACTTTAGGCAGCAGGCAGCAATAGATGCTATAAACCGATGGGCTAGCGAAAGCACAAAAGGCAAAATACCTACAGTTGTAGAGAGTATTTCTGATGAAACCATGCTTTTCCTTATGAATGCATTGTTTTTTCAAGGAAATTGGACGCACTCTTTCAATCGGGCAGCTACTGCTAATAGAAGTTTTTTTGTGAATCCCCAAACCCCCATACAGGTGCCCACTATGAAAGGAAGATTCTCCGTAAGGTCATTTTCCAACGAAATGCTACATGCTGTGGAACTGCCCTATGGGCGTGGCAACTTCTCCATGGTTGTTGTATTACCCATGCAACGCGACATCAGGTCGTTGTTAAACACATTCACTCCCGAGCGATGGATGCAGATAACATCGGCTTTAGATGCCCAACAAGCAAGTCCTACCATAGATGTTTACTTACCGAGATTTCAGTTTGCATACCGAAAAACCCTGAATTCCCAATTGAAAGCTATGGGCATGACCCATGCTTTCGACTCCAATAGAGCTAACCTTACCGGGATTTCGGATATCAGAGATTTGTTTGTACACTCTGTGCGCCAAGATACCCACATAACTGTAAACGAAGAAGGCACTACGGCGGCGGCTGTAACTACAGTGGAAGTCGGTATCACCAGCGTAGGACCACTTCCTTTCGTTGCCAACAAGCCTTTCCTGTTCTTTATTCGCGAGCGAACTACCAATACGCTACTTTTTGCCGGTCAGGTACTAAACCCTTTGGAATAGCTACCGCAACCTGAAATTGTCAGCAACAATAGTTTGTATAATTTGGCAATAATTCTAAAGCCATTAGAACAAGTGAATGCATTATGCAAATATCGCATGATGTAAAACTGATTCCATGACTTCCGCATCAGAAGCAATTCAACCAAATCTGCAACCGACATCCATAAATTAGCAGAAAAAGGGAGATTGATGCATTTGAAAATGCGCCTTTTTTTGGTTAGAAGTTGATGGTAAACTCTGAAACGATTGTTTTACCTTTGGCTGCTCAACAAATACAAATTCCTTTTGACCGTTTTACACTATCTGCTTCTTTCGGTAGTACTATCGGGTCTGCTGATAAGTTTTTTCACGCTGCTCTCCGAGCGACTTGGTACACGACTTGGGGGAATGGTGAGTAATCTACCTTCTACCCTGCTAGTTTCATTACTTTTCATTGCACTAACCAAAGGTGCTGAATTTGCCTCAGCCGCAACCGACACAGTGCCTTTGGGAATGATTTTGAGTACCCTGTTTCTGTTTACATTCTTGCT
>DMJL01000305.1 GCA_003451785.1 Bacteroidales bacterium | reverse complement strand
CTTCGCTGGGCGGAATTTGAAATTCCGCCCAACATTAAGTTGATAATTATAGGGCAGGGCTAAAGCCCTATTCCCTGATTCATTTCTTCCCCCGACCTAAAGGTCGGGGTTATAAAAGTTTTGCGACGCCGCATTCCCCGCTGGGCGGAATTTGAAATTCCGCCCAACATTAGTTTACAGATTCCCGACCACAGATTACAGCATAAATGATGCTTCACTTTGGTCAGCATGACAATTGGCAAACAGCTAAATGTGAAAACTAACACGGGGTCCATTGTGTTTAATTGCTTCTGGGTTTAATTCCAAAACATGAAGCCAAGTGGTTTTGAGACTGGGGGCTATAAAATTTACAATATTTTCCTGCTGAACTTTATTATAACAGTAAAACGCTTTGGCATTTGCCCGATGATGTAACTTGTTTGAAACAAAAAAATCCAATTTATTCTGCACAACATTCGCAACCTAATCGCCAACTTTTATGATAACTTTGTTGCATACATGATAGTTGAATTTGCTTGGCTATTGAATTTTGCGAAAATAGGCACGAAGACTTAAAGACGAATTTCATAAAACCAAAAAATGTCTCTATGAAAAAATTTCTTTTGCTGACAATATCAATTTTATGCGGCTTTACCGCGCATTCCCAAACGCATTTCAAAGAGGTACAGCATTACCTTTTTCAGGAATTCACCGTAGGCACGGTGCATCTAATGAACGGTGAAACCACCAGGGCACTGCTAAACTATAATTTGTTAACAGAGGAAATGGTTTTTGCAAACCGAGGGCAAATGCAAGCCATTAGTGAGGAGTATGCAAATCGAATAGCACAAATCGTGATTGCCGATCGTACTTTTTTTATGCACGAAGGCAATTTTGTAGAATTACTATACAGCAATGGTATTAGGCTCTATGCCGATTACAAAGCGCGAATAAATGATCCCGGTAGTGCTGCTGGCTACGGAATGCGCTCACAAACTGCGGTTAGTTCCCGCTATCTGCGTCTGCATTTCGAAACAGCCGTTTACAATCTGGAATTGCCCGAAGACCTAGTTCCTATACCCTTTACCCATTATTGGCTGAAGAAGAATGGCAGATATCATGAAGTTTCTAATATTTCCCAGTTTCGGCGCATCTACCCCAACCGTAGAGATGCATTGAGAGAATTTCAGAATGCAAACACAATAGATTTCAACGATCCTGCTACTATTCTTAGGCTTGTGAAACACTTGGAAGGTGTTGAATAAGTCTCGTTTACCATAGGACGCGATAAATACTATTGCGCGTTGCAGAAAAGCGTCATGCCGCAGAACACAATCTGCTCATATTAAGCATTTTCAAATACACCAATGCCAAACAATGCATAGTCGAACAGTATTGGGTCAGTGGGATTCAACAGCCGGAGATTCGCCGTAAGATGCTCAACTGCACTCCAATCATCCTGTTTTCGTTGCAACAAGCCCAGCGATCGGGCAACTCGACCGGAGTGTACATCTAAGGGACACATAAGGTGCGCCGTAGAAATCTGTTTCCATAAGCCAAAATCTACTCCTGCATTATCATGCCTTACCATCCACCGAAGAAACATATTGATTCGCTTGGCGGCCGCGCCTCGAACGGGATTACTCACATGTTTTAGGGAGCGAGCGGGATGGGGAATACTAAAAAACACATCGCGAAAGCCACAAATCGCATCTTTAATGCTTTGGTTGGGAATATAAAATTTTGTAAAAATACTCTCCAACCCTGAGTGCTGCTGATAGATATTTTTCAGGGAAAATAAAAAGAACTCCAAATCAACAAAGTTGAAGGTGCGATGCACAAACTTTGAAAAAGGTCTTATGTCGGCTTCAGTAAATTGCAAAATAAAATCACCCGGCCTATTATCCATCAATGACATTATTTTCAACCCATTGGTTATAATGGTTTTGCGCTGCCCCCATGCAATAGCTGCCACTAAAAAAGCAGCTATTTCAATGTCGTGCTTGGCCGAGAATATATGTGGAACCGAAATAGGGTCGGATGAAATGAACGATGACCTGTTGTATTGGTGGGCTTTTTGAAACAAAAGCTCTTGGATGTGTAGTGGGATTTGGCAATGGTGCGAATGCATGATTTTGTAAAAGTAGCAAAAAGCGGCTACGCACTAAAACAAATTAACAACAAGATTTAGGTATGACGAATATTAAAAAGAAAAAAATAGTAGATTTGCTTATCCCACAACTATAACATAACAGTAAGATACCGATGAATGATGAGTTTTTTTTAAGCAAAGCAATAGCCATGGCAGCTGAGAATGTGTTGGCTGGCGGAGGTCCTTTTGGCGCAATAATAGTTAAGGACGGAGAAATCATAGGAATGGGTGCCAATAAGGTTACTCCAAGCAGCGATCCCACCGCCCACGCAGAGATAGTTGCAATCAGAGATGCCTGCAAAAATATTGGAGATTTTAGGCTCAACGGAAGCGTACTTTACACCAGTTGCGAGCCATGCCCCATGTGTTTGGGTGCAATTTATTGGGCGCATATTGAGCGCATTGTGTATGCTGCTAACAAAAACGATGCGGCAAATGCCGGCTTCGATGATTCGTTTATCTATGAGCAATTTGCACTACCATCCTCACAAAGATCCATTAAGGCAGTTAACCTACGAATGACAGACTCCTGCCTTCCTTTTGAAACTTGGAAGAGACTCGAATCGAAGATTGAATACTAAGCAGCAAAACTGCCACTACATAGTTCAATGTGCTTAATATTCCCTCAAGGCAAACAGCCCTAATAGCAATTTATGCATCAAATAGAGCCGTTCTACAATTGGCGCAACTTGTATGTGGCAGCAGAAGATCCCAAATCGCCTTTCTACAGAAGGGATTATTCGGAATTTGAGTTCACCCATGCCATTTACAACTACCTAATACATCCCCAATGGGATGATTTTGGCTCTTCTACCCTATTTGTGAAAATCCTATATGCCGATTATCAGCAGGGATATTGCATTTTGGAGCTGATGGGCGAATGGAACGATTGTCTCTACAACGATATAATGTTTCTAAAGCGCAATGTGATAGAGCCACTCATGGGAAATGGCATTACGAAATTTATCTTGATTGGCGAAAATGTACTGAATTTCCACTACTCCGACGATAGCTACTATCAAGAATGGCACGAAGAATTAGAAGATGGATGGATTGTAGCCATAAACTTCCGTGATTTTGTGATTAGGGAGTTTGAAACCTGCCGCATAAACCATTACATTGCATTTGGCGGGCATTTTACCGATATCCATTGGCGCATAGCTTTGCCTGACCAACTTTTGGCGGCCATAAGTGCACTAATGGCACTGCGCCTCAATCCATAGCATCACTATGCTTTAGATTTTCCTTATTCGGTTGTTGCTGTACGCTAATATTTTGCTCGACTCTGCTATTCTCCTGGCTAAGCTATCTACCTTCTGATACAAACGACCCAAGTCTAAGCTAACCAACTTACGCTTATAAACCATGAGTCGCCCGTCAACCAGCACTGTTTCTACATCTGATCCGCGCATGGAATAAACAATGAGCGAATAGATATTATAAACGGGGTGTGCATGGGGCTGATCCAAATCCACAATTACGATATCTGCCCTCTTTCCCGCTTCGATGGAGCCAATAAGATGCTCCATACCCAACACCCTTGCACTTCCTATAGTTGCCATTTCAAAAGCCGATCGAGCGTCGAGCACCGTAGGATCATCGTTATGCAGCTTGTGAATGAATGCCGCCGACCTAATCTCATCAAACAAATCTAAGTTATTGTTGCTGGCTACACCATCGGTGCCTATACCCACCTTAACGCCTGCTTGCAGAAAAGCAGGTACGGGTGCCACCCCACTTGCCAATTTCATGTTGCACTGGGGGTTGTGGGCCACGCCAACATTTCGTTTCGCAAAAATATCAATATCCGTCGGCGAAAGATGAACGCAATGGGCTGCAATAACATTGCTGCCAAGCACACCAAGACTCTCTAAATACTCTACGGGCGAAAGTCCAAACTCTTTTTGGGTAAACTCTACCTCGCCCTTGGTTTCGGCCACATGAATATTGAAGGGAACTCCGTTCTTGTCGGCAAGCTCTTTGCCACCCTTGATAACCTTTGCAGATGTGGTATAAGGAGCATGTGCCGAAACACCAATGGTAATAAGTGGATGACCAGCCCATTTGGCAATCAATGCTTCGCTTGTACGCATAGCATGCTCGGGGGTGGGATTATTGGGAGCGGAAAAGTCAATTAAGCTCTCCGTGAGAATAGCTCTCATGCCTACCTGATCTACCACCTTGGCCATTTCATCAGCATAAAAATACATATCGTTGAAGGTTGTTGTGCCTCCAAGCAACATTTCGGCAATCGCCAGGCGCGTTCCTGTGCGAACATTTTCAGAATTCACAAATTGGGCTTCCACAGGAAATATATGGTCGAACAACCACTCGCGAAGTTGCAGATCATCTGCATATCCGCGAAAAATAGTCATTGGAGAGTGGGTATGGGTGTTAATCAGACCTGGAATCACCAATTTGCCTTTGGCATCAATCAAATGACGCGCTTTATACACCTCAATCAAATCGGAAGTGTAGCCCAATTCCACTATTTCGCCATCGTTTATTGCGATAGCCCCATTCTCGATGATACGATATTCTGCGTCCATGGTTACCACCAAGCCGTTGATAATCAAATAGTCTGCATTTACCCCAAATCTTATTTCGCTGCTATTGCTTTGTTGTTCTGTATGCGTCATTTTGCCAAAGAATTTGATAATACATTCATCAATTGTATTCCTATCACGACTTCATTACTACCTTTGTGAGTGTTAATATTTTTAGAAACTTCACTTGGCAATAAAAAAATGCATAGGTAAAATTTTGCAAATTTAAGGGTTTTTGGCATACCGAACTTTTTGTTATTTTCGCCGATATAAATTTTATGAACATTATGATAGAAAAAATTAAAGAAACAGCCAGCTTTTTGGCAGAAAAAACGGGTTTCAATCCGGTTGCAGGTATAATTTTAGGCTCAGGATTGGGCGGTCTTGTAAATGCAATAGACATTAAACACAAGTTTGAATATAGCGAAATTCCCAACTTTCCTGTTTCAACGGTAGAGGGGCACGATGGCAGACTAATTTTTGGTTTCCTTGGCGGCAAACAGGTAGTTGCCATGCAGGGGCGTTTCCACTATTACGAAGGTTATCCGCTTCAGCAGGTTACTTTCCCGGTTAGGGTAATGAAGTTGTTGGGGGTACAAACCCTCTTTGTTTCGAATGCTGCCGGGGGGTTAAATCTCGCTTTTGAGGTTGGCGACCTAATGATTATACGAGACCACATCAATTTTTTCCCCGACAACCCGCTCAGGGGCAAAAACATTGACGAATTAGGCACCCGATTCCCAGAGATGAGCCAAGTTTATAGCCCAAGGCTGATGCAAAAGGCAAAACAAATATCCATACAAAACAAAATACGATTCCAAACAGGTGTGTATATTGGCAGCCCCGGCCCAACGCTGGAAACTCCTGCCGAGTACAATATGTTTAGGTTGTTGGGAGCCGATGCCACCGGTATGTCAACAGTGCCTGAGGTTATCGTAGCCCGCCATGCAGGAATGGAGTGCTTTGGTATCTCTATTATCACCAACCTTGCCAAACCGGCCGATGCCGACAAGCCCACTACACACGAAGAAGTGCAAAATGTGGCGCAAGTAGCAGAGCGCAATATGACGCTCATCTTCACCGAATTGATACGGGGCTTGTAAAGACTTGTAGCGTATTTTATTTACCGCCTCCTTTGCCATTACATGCACAGGGGGCGGTATTTTTTTTAACTCTCACCGAATAGATTAGCAAGTTTTGGCTTCTTGCCCTGTGCGGGAAAGCTCCGACGAAGGGAGTCGAACTCTTCCTTGAGGCTTGCAACCTGATTTGCCAGTCGGTCTATGGGCGAATTGGCTGGCGGCAGCTCACTACTTATATAGTTTACAAACTTCCACACTTCTCTGATGTCGTTTACATGCACATCGAATGGTTCATACATACTGTTGAGCGAATAGAGCCTTAGCACCCCGCTGCTATTGATAAGATTTTCGGTTACTTTAAAAACCAGACCATCGTTGAGGGTGTGTATTACATAGGCATGGCGATCCTGAATAAGATTCCAGTCTTGCACAAATTCGCAAGTAACCCACGAACCATCGGGTATAGGAAGCATACTATCGCCGGATACCTCAAAGGTGCGGTATTTCTTTTGCTTGGAAAGGAAAGGCATGTGAAACACCGGCAACACTTTGATAAATTCGGGGTCGGCAAATCCTGCCCTGTATCCGGCTTTAGCCTTTTCAGAAACCAATTCGATGTTTTCTTCATTATCGCGGTCAACAGTAGTAGCCAACACGCGTAGATTGCCCCCCGCCACAAACGCATCGTATCCGCGCTCCAACTGCAGCAGTTGACTCTCCGACAGTTGGTAAAGGTCTATTTTCACAAGAGTGTCAATAGACACATTGTAATACTTCGAAAATGCCATAAGGGTCTCCAAACCAGGCTGAGCCACCCCGTTCTCATATCCGCTCAGGGTGGGCCTCTTCATATTGAGCAAGAAAGCCACATCGTCCTGAGTGCGCCCCCTGCGCTTGCGTAAAAGCTTGATGTTTGATGAAAAAAAATTCATAATAGTATGTTTTGGCAGGGCTAAAGCCCTTGTGTTAATTGCTTTGGCTTATCCCATCAACCCCAGCTTTTAAGCTGGGGGCAGAACTCTGACACACCCCTATACCGGGCTTTAGCACTGCATGACAAAAAAATATCATTACACAGCAACCCGAATGGATTTTTTGATTAATTTACAATCCAA
>DMJL01000115.1 GCA_003451785.1 Bacteroidales bacterium | reverse complement strand
CTAGTGCTTGAAGATGGTTATCCAATCGTTGAAGAGAGCATGCAGGGATTTCTCAAACTCACCAAACCCATAAAAGGCAGGTTGGACGGCACCATTGAGCGCACGGGCGAACTAAACCCGAATATTGTTGCAAAAGGTTTGGGGCTATCACAACCCGATTTGATGCAATCGCCAAGCTGGTTGGTAGGCAGACCACCATCCATGTGCAAAGGATGTAGCCATGCCGATAGTTTTGCGGCTCTCAATGAAGTAATTGCATCTTATGGCACTGGGCGAGTTTTTTCGGATATTGGATGTTATACTTTAGCTGCATTGCCACCCTTCGAGTCTATCAACACCTGTGTAGATATGGGCGCATCCATTACCATGGCCAAAGGAGCAGCCGATGCAGGATTGGTGCCGGCAATTGCTGTAATAGGCGATAGCACTTTTACCCATTCGGGCATGACAGGTCTTTTGGATGCCATAAACGAAAAATCGAACATTACGGTTATCATTTTAGACAATGCCACCACCGGAATGACCGGCGGGCAGCCGTCATCTGCTTTTGGGCGCATCGAAGAAATTTGCAAGGGGCTGGGAGTTGAAGAAGAACACATCAGAATCATCAAACCCCTGCACAATCAACACGAGATAAACACCCAAATCTTAAAAGAAGAAATCGAATACAATGGAGTTTCGGTAATAATACCCCGCAGGGAATGTATCCAAACTCTGAATAAACGAATGCGCATTAAGTTTAAGGAAAAGGCTAAGGAGGCGAAGTAATGCACATTGTGAATCTTTTGCAACTATTGAATTAATCCTTTTTTTTTGACACTGCATTCTATTTACACAATGCCCGTTTTAACGGCAAGATAAAATTAAAATAAAAAAATTAAACCATGAAGATTGACATCATTTTGGCTGGAGTGGGCGGGCAGGGCATTTTATCCATTGCCACAGTTATTGGTCTTGCAGCAGTAGAGTCTGGTCTTTATTTGAAGCAGGCTGAGGTGCATGGCATGAGCCAGCGAGGAGGCGATGTGCAATCGCACTTAAGGCTTTCTGACAAAGAAATCGCATCCGACCTGATACCGATGGGGCGTGCCGACCTGATAATTTCTGTGGAGCCTATGGAAGGACTTAGGTATCTCTCTTACCTAAAACCGGATGGATGGCTTATAACCAATACTTCTCCATTTGTAAACATCCCCAACTATCCGGATATAGAAAATGTATTGGCAGAAATAGCAGCTTTGCCACAGCACATAGCACTCGATGCGGTAGAAATTGCCGGAAAACTTGGCACCAAAAAAGCTGCAAACATGGTAATTTTGGGAGCTGCCAGTCCGTTTATGGAAATAAGTTTCGAGAAAATGGAAGATGCAATCAGATTTCTTTTTGGCAAAAAAGACCCTGAAACCGTTAAACTTAATCTCGACGCACTAAACCAAGGCAGAGCCTACCCATTACATACTACAACCGTTTAATTTTTATCCGATTATCGCTGCAAATGTTTTGATTTTGCAGTTTTTAGACCGAATGACAAACACTTAAAAACGGGGATAGCCCACTTAAAGAGTGTTGCAGCAAACAAAAGCCAAAGCACATTGTTTTAATAAAAATCATTTTAAATAAATATTAAAATCCCAAAATATGAGCATCAACAAATTCGAAAAACGACATCTGGGGATTAATGCAAACGACGAGTCCCTAATGTTGAAAAAAATTGGCATTGCCAGCACCCAACAACTGATAGATAATACCATACCGGCATCCATTAGGCTTGCAAAACCGCTCAACCTTCCAGAAGGAATGTTGGAGCATGATTATATACAACATATTAAAGAACTTGGCCATAAGAACAAACTATACAGGAGTTACATCGGTTTGGGCTATTACAATACTGCATTGCCCGGGGTTATACAGCGCAATATTTTGGAAAATCCGGGTTGGTACACCGCCTATACTCCATATCAGGCAGAGATATCTCAGGGTCGCTTGGAAGCACTGCTAAACTTCCAGACTATGATTTCTGACCTTACAGGTCTTGAAATAGCCAATGCTTCGTTGCTCGACGAAGGTACTGCTGCCGCCGAAGCTATGCTGCTTCTCTACAATGCCCGCTCACGAGATGCCATTAAAAAAGGTGTTTCAAAATTCTTTGTATCCATGCGGGTGTTTCCTCAAACCCAAGAGGTATTGAGTCTTAGGGCAAAGCCATTTGGAATTGAAATCGTTACCGGATGTGCCGATGAGATACAATTTGATGGTACATATTTCGGGGCCTTGGTGCAGTACCCCAACGAACGGGGCAAAGTAACAGACTACCGTCCGTTTGTAGCCAAAGCGCAGGCCGCCGGAGTGAAGATTGTTGTGGCAGCCGACCTTCTGAGTCTTACGCTTTTGACTCCCCCCGGAGAATGGGGTGCCGATGTGGTGGTGGGTACTTCCCAACGCTTTGGCGTACCCATGGGATTTGGAGGACCACATGCAGGTTATTTTGCCACCAAGGACGAATACAAGAGGATGATTCCCGGAAGAATCATAGGCGTATCGGTAGATGCAAATGGTAAACGGGCCTTGCGCATGGCACTACAAACCCGCGAGCAACACATAAAACGCGAAAAAGCTACTTCCAACATTTGCACCGCTCAAGCACTACTTGCCATTATGGCAGCAATGTATGCTGCTTATCACGGACCCGACGGATTGCGATCCATTGCCAGAAAAATTAACATTCTTACCGGTGTGCTGGCAAACGAAGTGGTGAAATACGGTTATCAGCAACTCAACCCCCATTTCTTCGACACCGTGTTAATTCAACTGCCCGATAACATAAATGCCGCAACGGTTATTTCTCTTGCAGAGCAGAAAAAAATGAATTTCAGGGAAGTTGCTGCAAATTTGGTGGGCATTAGCCTCGATGAAACTACCCGCATCAAAGATGTGAACGACATATTGGAACTTTTTGCTAATGCAGCCGGCAAACCTTTTGATGCATTTGTATGCGTACCTGAGTTGTGCAACACTATTCAAACCATA
>DMJL01000274.1 GCA_003451785.1 Bacteroidales bacterium | reverse complement strand
GTAGTAATCATTGACTCAAATCCCCCTTGGTCGGCCAAATTCAAAAGTGCCGGGCCAAAAAAATTGCTGATGGCATACGAAGCAGTATGGGGCACACGAGATGCAATATTGGGTACACAATAGTGTGTAACACCATGATTTACAAATACCGGTTCCAAATGATTGGTGATTTTGCTTGTTTCGATACATCCGCCTTGGTCAATGCTCACATCCACTACTATGCTACCCGTCTTCATCTGTGCAACCATGTCTTCGGTAACAATCACCGGTGTGCGACCCATGGGAGAATGCAGTGCGCCTATTACAACATCTGCAGTTTTCAGAGACTTCAACAGCACTTTGGGTTGAATAATGGAAGTGAAAACCCTGGAGTTGATAATGTTTTGCAATCTGCGCAATCGGTAAATGTTGCTGTCAAACACCTTAACCATTGCCCCCAGACCCATTGCAGCCTTAGCAGCATTTTCGCCCACAGTGCCAGCACCTATTATAACGACTTCGGTAGGTGTGATTCCCGAAAAGCCTCCAAATAAAAGTCCTTTTCCATAAGTAGGATGGCTAAGGTATTCTGCAGCAATAAGGATAGCAGTATTGCCAGCTATTTCGCTCATGCTACGAACTAATGGAAAAGAATTTACCTTATCTCGGATAAACTCAAATGCGATGGCGGTGATTTTCTTTTGCATCATTGCCTTAAAATACTGCTGGTTTTGCATGGGCAATGTCAATGCCGAAAAAAGGATTTGGCCTGTCCTTAGCAGTTGTATTTCCTGCAAAGTGGGAGGAGATATTTTTACAACAATTTGAGCTTGATATGCCTCCTCGGGCGAATGCACAATTTGCGCACCTGCCTCTGCATATTCGTAATCAGAAAAATATGCATTCTCTCCTGCCTTGGATTCTACAAGCACTTTGTGGCCGTTTTGCACAAGCGTCATAACCGATTCGGGCGAGAGTGCCACACGCTTTTCCTGAAAAGCTGTTTCGCGTGGGATACCAAACACCCATTCCGATTTTTTCTTTAATACTTCCAGCTTCTCCTCCTGAGCCATTAATTGGCCAGACCTGCCAAACATTAAAAAATCCTTGCTGCGTTCCATAATACATCAATTTTTTATAAACTTAAGGCACAATCAACAACTACTTTAAAATCAAATCGATAAGGAAAACACGAGAACTTGCTTGCAACAGTTGGATAACCATCACATCCAATGTGCTGCAAATAGTTGCCCCGAATATCTAAAACTTAAATTGACCAAACTAAAATATCAAAATCTGATTATTCGATTTTCGTTTTCAAATTCCATAAACACCCTAATACAATCGGATTGCAGCAACGACTCAATTTTCTCCGGCCATTCGATAAGGCAATAGGCTCCTGAAAAAAAATATTCTTCATAGCCAATATTGTAAATTTCTTCTATTGATTTGGTGCGATAAAAATCGAAATGATAAATATCCACACCTTGCTGGGTTTCATAGGCATTCACCATACTGTAGGTAGGGCTTGTTACTGTATCGGTGCTGCCCAATGCTGCACATATAGATTTGATAAAAGTAGTTTTGCCTACGCCCATGGCTCCATAAAATGCAAATATCCTTGATTGCGGAAACCGATCGATCAGCTTTGCAGCTACAAGGTCTAAATTGCTAATCTGTGCAATGTTATGTGTGGTTTGTGCAAGCATGGTTATTATTTGGGTTTGAGAAACACTAATGGTATCAGCATTTCGTCGAGGGATATTCCACCGTGCTGAAAAGTGTTTCGATAGTAATTCACATAATAATTGTAGTTGTTGGGATATGCGAAGAAGTTTTCACCCTTGGCAAAAAGGTAATTAGCACTTACATTTCCCTTGGGTAGGAATGCATCGGCCGGGTTTTTTATTTCCATCACATCTTTTGCAGCAAAGTTGAGGTTGCGCCCGGTTTTGAACCTAAGGTTGGTATTGGTATTTTTTTCTCCAACAACCTTTGTTGGGTTATTTACCCTAATAGAACCGTGGTCGGTGGTGATAATCAGGCTTATGCCTTTCTGAGCCAACAATCGGATAATTTCGTGCAATGGGGAGTGCTCAAACCAGCTTGCAGTGAGCGATCTGTAGGCGGCCTCTGTTTCTGTCAATTCCTTGAGCATCTCCAATTCGGTTCGTGCATGCGAAAGGATATCAATAAAGTTGTAAACTACCACATTGAGTTGCGAATCGGTATAGTTTGAAAGGTTTTCTGCCAATTTGCGCCCAGCTGCAAGATTTATTATTTTGTGATAATGATACTTGAAGGAGCTACCTAATCGCTTTAGCTGCTCGCCAAGCAATTCGCTCTCATGCTGATTGAGTGTGCCCTCATCGGCTTCGTTTATCCAAAGCGAAGGATAACGCTTCTCAATCTCGCCGGGCAATAAACCTGCGAAAAAACTATTGCGTGCAAATTGGGTAGCAGTCGGCAAGATACTGCAATACATGTCTTCGGATACCACTCGATAATAATGCTCAACGATTGGCTGCAAGGCTTTCCATTGGTCGTAGCGAAGATTGTCAATCAGCACTAAAAACACTTTTCCTTCCGATTTTATAAATGGCAAACATTTTTCCCTAAAAACCAAATGCGAAAGCATTGGTCTATCGTTGCTTGTGCCCTTAAGCCATTTTATATAATTGTCTTGAATAAATGAAAAAAACACCAAATTGGCTTCTGTCTTTTGCATTTTGATGACTTCTTTCATGCCGTGATCATGAAACCTATCCAACTCCAAATCCCAATATACCAACCTTCTGAAAAGCTCCTTCCATTCGGATAAGGAAAGACGGCTGCTTAGAGCATTGCTAATATTGCGAAATTCTCTTTGATAGCTTTGGGCAGTGCTTTCTTCTGCAAGTTTCTTATTATCGAGGTTGCGTTTGAGTGACAGTAGTATTTGGTTGGGATTTAGCGGCTTTATAAGATAGTCGCATACACTTCTACCAATTGCCTCATTCATAATATCCTCTTCTTCGCTTTTTGTGATCATTACCACAGGAATATTTGGGCGGGCAACTTTTATGCGACTCAAAGTTTCTAAACCCGACAACCCCGGCATATTTTCGTCTAAAAAAATTATATCGAATAGCGATTCCATCAAAAGATCGAGTGCGTCAGCTCCATTGTTGGCAGTTACAATTTGATATCCTTTGCCTTCCAGAAACAAAATATGAGATTTCAATAGGTCAATTTCATCATCAACCCAAAGTATTGTTGCAGACATTATAAAACTTTTTTCTTTTTAATGCGTATAGATTTGCTTGAAGGAGAAGCACTTCGAAATTTAACTGGTAGCTTTTTTTGCTAATTATATGGTACAAAAATTAGGCAGAGGATAATTACGAAGGGCTGTATTACAAATTTACAAAATTTTGCCGAAATTTGGCATGACTCTGCAATATAAAACCACTGCTCAAATACTGGATAAAATGAAACTTCGAAACAACAAACTAAAAATCATCAACGATCCTGTTTATGGTTTCATTCAGATACCCGATGAGTCAATTTTCGACCTCATTGAGACACCCTATTTTCAAAGGTTGAGAAACATCAAGCAATTGGGGCTTACCCATTTGGTATATCCGGGAGCAATCCATACCAGGTTTCAACACGCCCTTGGAGCCATGTATCTCATGGGGCAAGCATTGGAGGTATTGGAAAGAAAAGGACATAATATTACTTCTGAAGAATCGCTGGCATTGCGACAGGCAATTCTATTGCACGATATAGGTCATGGACCTTTCTCCCATTCATTGGAAGGTCTTTTGCTCGACGGTATAAATCATGAGCAACTTACATTCTTGCTTATGAAAAGACTCAGCAAAATGGCAAGTTTTGATTTGGATATCGCTTTAGAAATTTTCAACAACACTTATCATAAAAAAGCTCTTCACGCATTGGTAAACGGTCAATTGGATATGGATCGCTTAGATTACTTGAACCGCGATAGCTTTTTCACCGGAGTATCAGAAGGCGTAGTAAGTTGGGATCGAATAATTGGCATGATAAATATAAGCAATCAGCAATTGGTTGTGGAGGAGAAAGGCATTTACAGTATCGAAAAATTCATTGTAGCACGCCGACTTATGTTTTGGCAAGTTTACCTCCACAAAACAGTGCTGGCAGCCGAGCAGATGCTTAGGAGCATAGTATTGCGAGCCAAAGAATTGGCAGCACAAGGAGTAGCGCTTGCAGCAACACCATCGTTGGAAAGGTTTTTAAAAAAATCTTATTCCTTTGAACAGTTTGCCGCCGATGACTCTTTATTGGATGATTTTGCACATATTGACGA
>DMJL01000303.1 GCA_003451785.1 Bacteroidales bacterium | reverse complement strand
GCGCTGCCGGCGGAATGCGGCTCAGGGGCATTGGAGGATCACCTACAACAGGGTTGCTTGTGTTGATTGACGGAATACCCCAATATATGGGCTTGATGGGACATCCGATTGCTGATGCTTATCAAACCACTTCGGCCGAAAGAATCGAAGTGGTTCGTGGGCCGGCATCAGTGATTTATGGCTCAAAAGCCATGGGAGGAGTAATTAATATTGTAACTCCCAAACTTACAAGAGATACAGTTTTTACAAACATCAGATTTAATTACGGCCCTTTTCATACGATTGAATCGTTGATTTCCAATCGCATCCAACGGGGCAGGTTCAACAGCAAGGTTTCAGTTTCATATAATAGGACGGACGGCCACCGCGATAATATGGAGTTCGGGCAATTAACAGGATTTGCAAAATTAGGATACAACCTGAGCAACCAATGGAATGTAAACACAAGTTTCAACCTTATGCATTTTGAGGCCTCCAATCCGGGAACATTAGCCAATCCTCTGATAGATAACGATTCGGAAATAACCAGGGGAATGGCAACACTGTCAGTCGAGAATACTTACCACTTAACTTCAGGTGCTGCCCGGTTTTACTACAACTGGGGCAAACATATCATAAACGATGGATTCGCCCCGGGTGGCCTACCACGCGACTTCCTTTTTAATTCCAACGATAAAATGCTTGGTGTGTCGGTTTACCAAACTGCAAGTTTGCTACCCAACAACAGAATCACCGTTGGTCTTGATTACCGCATGTTTGGAGGAAGGGCTGTTCGTGAATTTACCGACAACAGAATCATGTCATTGGTTGATACAACCCTAAGCGAGTATGCCGGATATATCAATGTGCGGCAGGGAATTGGTTCTTTTCTGACTCTTGATGCAGGGTTGCGATACGATAACCACTCAAGAACCGGTTCTCAATGGATTCCACAGGCTGGTGCTTCGTTGCATTTACCCAACTCATTGGTGATAAAAGCATTGGCAAGCAGGGGATTCAGGAACCCCACCATTAGAGAACTGTTCATGTTCCCGCTACAAAACCCTGATTTGATGCCCGAGAGCCTGATGAACTATGAAATATCCATTGCTCACCGTATATTTGCTGATAGATTAGCGTATAGTCTGAGTGTGTTTTATATTGTAGGCGACAACATTATTCAGACAGTACCCGTGGGTGGAAGGCCACGCAATGTAAATACGGGCGAAATAAGAAACAGCGGAATAGAAGCATCAGTAACTTACAACATTAACAGACATTGGACAGCTAATGCCAATTACAGTTGGCTTAATATGGAGTTTCCTGTTTTGGCAGCACCTGAACATAAGGCTTTCCTTGGAATAGAATATACAAACCAACAAATAAGAGTTTCTACGGGTGTTCAATATGTTAGCGGTCTTTTTACTTCTTTAATTCCGGCAGAAATTTCTAACTTTGTTCTTTGGAGTGTAAGGGGTAGTTATCAGATAAATCGGCACATTGGGTTGTTTGTATCGGGCGAGAATCTATTAAATCAGGCTTACGAAATAAATATAGGCTACCCCATGCCAAAAGCAACATTTTTTGCAGGTATGAATTTTAACTTTTAAACATAATACAACATGGAAGCAGCAGCCGTTAAATTATATTCGCTTAGCGCAAAATCGTATAAAACTTACTTGTTTGCAACGCTCTTTGTGGCAGGAAATATTATCCTGCCGCAACTTTTTCACCTAACAGATTTAGGTGGCAGGATGTTTTTGCCTATTTACTTTTTTACACTCATTGCGGCTTATAAATACGGATGGAAAGTTGGGCTTATTACGGCTATTATGTCGCCTTTGGTAAACTCAGCCCTTTTTGGAATGCCGATGGTAGCATTCTTGCCCGCTATCATTACCAAGTCGGTGCTACTTGCCCTCTTTGCTGGATTATTTGCACATCATTTTAAGAATGTTACCCTTTTGTTATTAGCCGGTGTAGTGCTTTCTTATCAGGTTGTCGGAACCCTCATTGAGTGGGCAATTGTAGGCGATTTCGTAATTGCAACCAGCGATTTTAGGATTGGAGTACCAGGAATGCTGTTGCAGATTTTTGGTGGTTACCTTTTTATAAAACACCTTATCAAAAATTGATTTCTCTACATTGAATGGTTTTGTGGCAATGTCTTTATAAAAACCTGCAATAAGAGCATTTTTGTATTGATATCTTTCTGTTAGAATATTCTAAATCAATAACCCCGACCTTTAGGCCGGGGTTATTGTAAACCACAAAACCTACTTTTCTATCACTGAAATAGTTAGTTTACAGACTTACCTCAAATCATGGCAAAAAGTTTTGAAGATATTCTGGTGAAGGCGAGAACCATAGAGTTTGCCGAAAGTTTCGACATGATTGTGGCCATTGCCAACGGGGGAATTATCCCAGCTGCACTGCTCAACCAGCGGTTGAATTGCGGGGTTTATCTCCTAAAGCTTCATCTGCGCGATGCTTCTCAAAAAAAGCTTTACGAAAAGCCCCGACTCATGGCCGAGATAGACTTCGATTTCAGGGGAAGAAAGATACTCATAGTGGATGACCGTGTAAAAACCGGAACTACTCTTGCCTATGCTAAAGAATTATTGTCGGGTGCCGCACTGATTAAAACATTTGCAGTAAATGGTATAGCCGATTATTGCTTTTACAATGAGCCTTGCTTCAAATTTCCTTGGATTTTGTAGCTGGTAGGCCTTTAGTAACCTAGTTTTAAAATTATCCTTTTGGTTTATTGCAGTCTCAACAAGAAGCACTTCGATGTGTTGAATGCATTGATGCACCCTGTGTAAAGCGGCCGACAATGAGCCAGTCGTAATGTGGCATGTACTAGCGCATGTTGACCAGCAGCAGTAATTTTGCCCAATATGACTATTTTGCTCCGTGCATTGCCCATGGTTTAAATCGTGAGAAAAGAGAAAATCATTTTAAATGCCCATTATTTATGATTTTATAGCCCACGGTTTCAACCGTGGGAAAAGGCGAAAACCATCTTAACATTAACCGTTTTAACGGTTTTATTAATTATTAATGATTTCAATAAAATATGGAAATTTGATAAATGAACCGCAGAAGAAATTGCCATCATCAAAAATGGTTAAAACCATTGCATATTCCATACATGCACTTTTAACCCACGGTTGAAACCGTGGGCTTTTGAGAAAATCCCCATTATATTACACCAATGTCTTGGAAAACCAACCCCAAAGGGGTTGAAGGTTTGTAGGAAATGAACCGTAACAATGTTGTGTACGACCCCGTCGGGGTCGAAGAGTTGGATGATCGATTTGGTGCTACAAACATATGACCCTTTCAGGGTCGAAAAACCTTATGAGCGGTAGTTCTAACTATAGCCTAAAAAAGTTTTTAACCAAAAGCAAAATCTCCTGTTTGGTCAATTTGTAATCCAGATAAAGGGTCAAAGTTTCCAAGCAACTTCAAAATGTACCTTGCAATCACGATTAATTATTTTGGGGGTATTAAACAAAGTAATAATTTTGCAGGCTAATTCATCAAACGCCGGGTTTTTATTGTGCCATTTTCTAAAGTACCTTAATGACTGAGTTTTTCTTTCGGTGCTGTTCAAAACTTTGTGCAATAGATTTCATGGAGGCATCCCACCTTCAATTCGTCCACTCTAACGCTATAAATCAAAAGGTTTTTTTCAAACCAAATATGGTTTTATCCCAACAGTTTTTTTGCCACAGAAGGAGGTTTTTGTGAAAATAGCCTTTGTGGGTGCAGGTAATATTGGCGAATCTTTGGCCAAAGCCCTATTGTTATCGGGTTTTAATGTTTCGGGGATTTACGATATAGACCCATCCAAAGCATTATTGGTGGCTGAGCGCTTGGGTGTTGTTTCTTTTGGAGCTATCCAAAATAATAAATTGGATTGCGATGTGGTTTTTCTAACCGTGCCCGATAGGGAATTGAGCAAGTTGTGTAGCGAACTTGTTGATACTGGCAGACTGCGCACGGGAATGGTAGTTCTCCACACCAGTGGAGCATTTAGCTCACAAGAACTTTCAGCCGCTTCAGATATTGGTTGTTTTGCTGGTTCCTTTCATCCATTACAGACATTCCCCGATGCACAAACAGGTCATTTGAATTTTATCAATGCCTATGTAGCCATTGAAGGTGATAATGTGGCAAAAGAAGTTTGTTTGCAAATTGTCCGCAGTCTTGGCTGTTTGCCTTTGCAAATACCAGTGGATATGAAGTCTTTGTACCATGCAGCGGCCTGTATGGCTAGCAACTATATGGTTGCGGTGGTTGATACAGCAATCAATTGGCTAGTTTCATCAGGTGTTAAACCCAGTGATGCATTACCTGCCTTGAAACCCTTATTGACTACTACCTTGCAAAATATATTGAATCACGATACAGAAAAGGCACTTACCGGGCCTATTTCTCGTGGAGATATTCCTACGGTGCAAGGGCATATTCTGGCTTTGAAACACAAGTTGCCAAATCAAGTAAACCTATACAAAATGCTGGGCGAAGTGTGCGTAGATATTGCCGATAGAAGAAAAACTATCACAAATGAGCAAAAGCAGGGTTTAGTGCAAATTTTTGAACAACCAACTTTATGAATAAAAGAATAACTACCCGTGTGTTGCAAGAGATGAAACATGCGGGTACAAAGATTGCAATGATTACTGCCTACGATTTTCCATCTGCAAAGGTGGTGGAAGAGGCGGGTGCCGATATTATACTTGTGGGAGACTCACTCGGAATGGTTATTTTGGGATACGAAAATACAATTCCGGTTACAATTGGCGATATGGTTCATCATGGCAGGGCAGTGGTAAGAGCAAGCAAGAGAGCACTTGTGGTAATTGACATGCCATTTATGACTTATCAGATTTCCACGGAGGAAGCCATGCGCAATGCCGCTATTCTTTTGCAGGAGACAGGTGCAACGGTTGTGAAATTGGAAGGTGGAAGTGAAATAGCTCCTACGGTGCAAAGGATTGTTGCAGCAGGCATACCGGTAATGGGGCACATAGGTCTCACTCCTCAACATGTTGGCAAGTTTGGCGGATTTGCGGTGCAGGGGCAAGAAGCAATCCAAGCCCTGAAGTTGGTAGAGGATGCTTTAGCGTTGCAAGATGCAGGGGCTTGTGCCGTGGTGTTGGAGGCTATTCCATGGCAGGTTGCCCAGATTATCACCCAAAGGCTTACAATTCCTACCATAGGAATAGGAGCAGGCATTCATTGCGACGGACAAGTATTGGTCTATCACGATATTTTGGGGTTACAAACCGAGATTAAGCCAAAATTTGTAAAACAATACGGAAATTTTTTCCCGCAAATGGCGCAGGCTGTTGGAAATTTTGTTGCAGAGGTAAAGGAAAAATCTTTTCCTGATGATAAACGGACCTATTCTATGGAAGAAAATGCATTGCGGATATTTAACGAAAAAACCAATTAATGCAAATAGTAAACAATATTGCAGTATTAAAACTACTTGTTAGACAAGCCCGTAGCAATGGGCAAAGCATTGGTTTTGTGCCAACTATGGGCTATTTGCACGAGGGGCATTTGCAATTGGTAAGGCAGGCGGCTCTTGAGAACGAATTGGTGGTAATGAGCATATTTGTTAATCCGCTTCAATTTGGGCCATCGGAGGATTTTGAGAAATACCCCCGCAACGAAGCCGCCGATATCGAAATGGCAGCAAATGCAGGCTGCCATATTGTGTTCATTCCCACATCAAAAGAAATGTATCCAAAAGGATTTGATTCGTATGTAGATGTGCAGGGCATCACCACAACATTATGTGGCGCTGCTCGGCCAGGTCATTTCAGAGGTGTTGCCACAGTGGTAATGAAACTTTTCAACCTTGTAGCACCAACAAGGGCATATTTTGGGCAAAAAGACGCTCAGCAGGCATTGGTAATTCAAAAAATGGCTAACGATCTCAATATGGATCTTGAGATTGTTGTGGTGCCTACTGTAAGAGAACCCGACGGACTGGCAATGAGTTCAAGAAACGCCTACCTCTCTGCCGATGAAAGAAAAAGTGCTGCCATTTTGTATCAAAGCTTAACTGCTGCTAAAGCGAAGATCATGCAAGGTCTCAACGACCCAAAGCAAATTGTAGCTCTTATAAAGAGCATGATACAAAGCGAACCTCTTGCAGTGGTGGAATATGTGGAGGTTGTTTCGGCTGACGATTTGAAAGAATTTGAACAAGAATTACAAAGTCGTGTTTTAATTGCACTTGCAGTAAGATTTGGCAAAACCCGGCTTATTGATAACATGATTATTGACCTTGAAGCTTAAGTATATGCAAAGAATAATGTGCAAATCGAAAATTCACAGGGCTGTGGTTACCGATGCCAACCTGAATTATGAAGGCAGTATCACAATTGACGAAGCTCTGATGGAAGCAGCCGATTTGCTCCCCTACGAAAGGGTACAGATAGTGAACAACAACAATGGAGCCAGATTCGAAACCTATGTGATAAGAGGTAAGCGAAATTCTGGAACTATATGCTTGAATGGTGCAGCAGCACGGTTAGTGCAACCCGGCGATATTGTTATTGTTATTTCCTACATGCTTGTTAGCCAAGATGATCTTGCCGATTTTAAGCCCAAGATACTTGCTGTAGATGCACAAAATAATCTTGTAGGTATAAAACACGATGAAGGTTATCAGGAGTAATGGTCGCCATTGATTCGTAATGAATTAATAATCAACTGCTTCTTTTTCTTTCAGAGATTTTGTCTGCCATTGTCAATAATGCACTTCACCATTCTTGATTAGGTTGTCTTGGTAAAATTCTTTTACCAATTCGTATTCATTTTATAGATTCAATTTCGCATGTTGCACAACGATTGTTTTTGCATAAAAACAATGTTTATAGGCTTAATTTTATTAATTTTGCGCCCTGAATTTTGAAAAAATCCATGATAAAAATCAAATTGCCTGATAATAGTGTTAGAGAATATCCTGCTGGAATAACCGGTTTGGAAATTGCTCAGAGCATCAGCGAAGGATTGGCACGCAAAGTGCTTTCGATAAGCGTTAACGGAGAAGTAAGAGATCTCTCCCGACCTATCGATACCGATGCATCGGTAAGGTTGCATACTTGGGACGACTCGGAGGGCAAGGCCACCATGTGGCATTCATCGGCACATCTTATGGCAGGCGCAATCGAGGCATTATATCCGGGTACCAAATTTGGAATTGGCCCCGATGTGGAAAATGGATTTTATTACGATATTGATTTGGGAGAGCATAGCCTCTCGAGCAACGATTTTGAGAAAATAGAGCAGAAGATGCTTCAGATGGCGCGCGAGAAGCAGCAATTCAGACGCAGGGAGATAAGCAAGAGCGAAGCACTGAAGTTATACGAAGAAAAGGGCGATGAATATAAAGTGGATCTAATAACCGATCTGGAAGACGGTACAATCAGTTTATATGAATCGGGACACTTCACAGATTTATGCCGCGGACCTCATCTAGTAGATTCCAGTCCGGTGAAAGCTGTAAAACTGCTTAGTATTGCCGGTGCCTACTGGCGTGGCGATGAGAGCCGCAAGCAGCTTACTCGGGTGTATGGCATTACTTTTCCTAAACAAAAAGACCTCGACGAGTATCTATTTATGCTCGAGGAAGCCAAAAAACGCGATCATCGTAAGATTGGGCGCGAGTTGGAGTTGTTTGCATTCTCGGCCAATGTGGGGCAAGGGCTACCGCTTTGGTTGCCCAAAGGTGCAGAGCTAAGGGAGAATTTGGAAAAATTCCTCAAAAGGGTTCAACGCAAGGCTGGTTATTTGCCAGTAATCACCCCACATATTGGCAATAAGAATTTGTATATCCAGAGCGGGCATTACGAAAAATATGGCAAGGATTCGTTCCAGCCCATAACTACTCCTGCCGAAGGGGAGGAGTTTATGTTGAAGCCAATGAATTGCCCGCACCATTGCGAGATTTTCAAAACCCGCCAATACTCCTACAAAGACCTACCGGTGCGCCTGGCAGAGTTTGGAACCGTTTATAGATACGAGCAAAGCGGAGAGCTTCATGGACTTACACGAGTAAGAGGATTCACCCAAGACGATGCCCATATTTTTTGCCGCCCCGATCAGGTGAAGGAGGAGTTTGTAAAAGTTATTGACATCGTTTTGTACATTTTCAGGGCATTAGATTTCAAAGAATTTAGTGTGCAAATATCTCTTCGCGATCCAGACAATAAGCAGAAATATATTGGATCGGATGAAAACTGGATAAAAGCAGAAGCAGCCATTGTAGAAGCAACCAACGAGAGAGGCTTAGAAGCCAAAGTTGTGACCGGCGAGGCCGCTTTCTACGGTCCTAAACTCGATTTTATGGTGAAAGATGCTTTGGGCAGGAAATGGCAATTGGGTACCATTCAGGTAGATTACAATTTGCCCGAACGCTTTGAGCTTGAATATGTTGGTAGCGACAATCAAAGACATCGCCCTGTAATGATACACAGAGCACCATTTGGCTCCATGGAACGATTTGTAGCTGTACTTATTGAGCATTGTGCCGGAAATTTTCCATTGTGGCTTACGCCAAATCAGGCTATCGTATTGCCAATCAGTGATAAATATCATGATTATGCAAAAAAAGTATTACATTTGCTGAATAATTACGAAATTCGCACCCTCATTGACGAGCGCAGTGAGAAAACGGGTAAAAAGATCCGTGATGCAGAAACTCGTAAGATTCCCTACATGATCATTGTTGGAGAGAAGGAAGAATCGGAAGGGACAATTTCGGTGAGAAAACATGGTCATGGCGACTTGGGTACATTTACAATAGACGAATTTGTTAAAACCGTGAATGGTGAGGTTGCAAGCCTTACCGAATACGAAGTTTAACGCAAATATTAACCAAAATAGGAGGAAAGTAATATAGCAGCACCATTTACCCCCCGGCCATTTCAACCCCGAAGGCCGATAAAGCAAGAAGACCCTCACGCCATAAACGGGAGGATTAAAGCACCGGTAGTAAGGATAGTTGGCGAGAATGTGGAGCCGGCCATCTTGCCCATAAAGGAAGCACTAAGCATTGCAGATGCATTGGGATTAGACCTTGTGGAGATAGCACCCACAGCCAATCCGCCCGTTTGTAAAGTAATGGATTACAAAAAATTTCTTTATGAACTGAAGAAAAAACAAAGGGAGGTAAAGGCCAATGCTGCAAAAGTTGTTTTAAAAGAAATAAGGCTTGGACCAAATACAGATGACCACGATTTCAACTTTAAGTTGAAACATGGTTTGAAATTCCTTGAAGAAGGAGCCAAGCTGAAGGTATATGTGTTTTTTAAGGGCAGATCCATTGTGTATAAAGAGCAGGGCGAGATCATCCTTCTGCGATTTGCATCGGAGATAGCCGAAGTGGGAAAAGTAGAGCAATTGCCCAAATTGGAAGGGAAACGCATGATTATGCTAATCTCTCCCAAGAAAGCAACCAAAAAATAATGTTCAATGTTTATTAACCCGTAATTAGTTTTTTGTAATGCCAAAAATGAAAACCAAATCCGGAGCCAAAAAGCGGTTCACTCTTACCGCAACCGGGCGCGTGAAGCGCAAGCATGCTTACAAAAGTCATATTCTGACCAAGAAAAGCATTAAGAGGAAAAGAAATCTCACTAAGAGCACTTTGGTAAGCCCTGCAGATGAGAAGAATGTTAAAGCAATGCTTTAACCTGTAATTCAATATTTTTTTAAACTTTGTTTAGCATTTTAAGACTAACCCCATAGAGGTAAGCGCTAAACGAAAAAATCACCAACAATGAGATCAGTAAATAAAGTTGCTTCGAGAGCCAGGCGCAAGAAGCTGTTAAAATTAACCAAAGGGTATTTTGGCGCACGCAAAAATGTGCTAACCGTAGCAAAAAATACCTGGGAAAAAGGTCAAACCTATGCCTATCGCGATAGACGCGTCAAGAAAAGAGAATTTCGCAAACTGTGGATCCAAAGGATTAATGCAGGTGCAAGGCAATACGGATTGAGCTACTCACAATTCATAGGAAAACTCAACGCAAAAGATATCCAGATCAATCGCAAGGTGCTTGCCGATCTGGCAATGAACAATCCCGAAGCTTTCAAAGCTATTGTGGAATCGGCTAAATAAAACATAGGAACATTGAGAAGAAGGGAGCTACATCAGTTCCCTTTTTTTGTATTAATCAGGTTATAAATGCTTCCTATGCTGGTTGTAAAATCTGTTTAGATGCATTTATGATAGAAAACCCCTTGCTAATTTACACACACCAAAGATGGAATTAGAATTCCGCAAAAGTATCTGCTCAGGTAAATAGCTATAATGGCAAAAATTCAGCAAATCTCTCACTATCTACCTTTTGCACAATTAACTCTTTGCTGGTTGCAGTTTACATACAATAGGTATTTTTGTAGTATTCCAAAATTATTGCTTATGTCAGTTTTATTAGAATTTTCGATGTTTCCCACCGACAAGGGCGAAACCGTGAGTCCGTATGTAAGCCGCATTATCAAAATGATACGGGAATCGGGCTTGAATTACAAGCTAACTCCCATGGGTACTGTTGTAGAAGCAGCAGAGCTACATGAAGTACTATCGTTGGTGCAAAAAGCCTACAACGAACTCGAGCCAGACTGCCAAAGAGTGTATTCCAGCCTCAAGTTGGATATTAGAAAAGGTCCCATGGGTCGTCTCGAAGGCAAGGTGCGTTCGGTGGAAGAACTTATTGGGACCGTTAATAAATGAAAAACGCAACTAGGGGATTAGATCACCTGATTGGTATCAAATGTTTCGAGGTATTGTGCTACGCGCTGCATAAACATACTGCCGAGTGCTCCATCCACTACACGATGGTCGCACGATAGGGAAAGCATCATCATGTGGCGAATACCGATAGTATCGCCTTGTGGTGTTTCTATCACAACGGGTTTTTTCTGTATGATTCCCACGCCCAGAATGGCAACTTGGGGTTGATTGATAATGGGTGTACCGCCAATGGCACCAAATGTTCCAAAGTTGGTGAGTGTGAACGATCCGCCCTGGATGTCGTCGGGCTTCAATTGGTTGCTTCTAGCTCTTACAGCAAGGTCGTTTACTTCCTTGGTAAGTCCCAAAAGACTCTTATAATCGGCGTTTTTCAAAACAGGCACTATGAGGTTTCCATCGGGGGTAGCTACGGCCATGCCTATGTTTACATTCTTGCGCACAATGATAGAGTTGCCGTCAACCGAAACATTCACCATGGGGAAATCGCGCAATGCCTTTGCAATAGCTTGTATGAAGATTGGGGTGAATGTTAGTTTTTCGCCCTCACGCTTTTCGAATGCGTTTTTGTTTTTGTTGCGCCAGTTAACCAAATTGGTTACATCGGCTTCTGCAAACAAGGTAATATGCACGGCGGTGGCTTCAGACATTACCATGTGATCGGCAATAAGTCTTCTTATGCGACTCATTTCCACTACTGTGTCGCCAGTGTTCATACTTACTGCTACTGGGGAATGCGTGGCTGTAGTAACTTGTGCTTTTGGGGCGGCTATTACTTGGGTTGCAGATACTGCGGGCACATTGGTAGCTGATTGGCGCTGTGCTATGTAATCCATAACATCTTTGCGCGTCAATCGGTTGTGTGTGCCGCTACCGGGTATGTTTTCCAATTCGCTGGGTAGTATGTTTTCTTCCTTGGCTATGGTGCGCACTAAGGGCGAATAAAATCTTCCGCCTCCCTGCTTGCTTTTGAGAAGTGTTTCAGAAACACTCGAAACTTGCTCAACTGCCTTTGTGGGCACTACTGTGGTGTTTTCCGGTTGCGGTGCAGCAGCGGTTGCTGGTTTGGCAGAAGCCATGTCTGTGGCAATGGTAGCTATAATAACTTCTACAGGCACCACATCGCCTTCATTAAACAGTCTTTCGATAAGAATACCCTCTACCGGGCTAGGAATCTCTGAATCTACCTTGTCGGTTGCGATTTCCAAGATTGGATCATCCAAGGCAATCACATCGCCAACATTCTTTAGCCATTTGGTGATGGTTGCTTCTGTAATGCTTTCCCCTAATTTGGGCATCTTCAAACTAAAATTTCCCATATCTGATTATTTTCTATTTGTTTGGTTTTAATTGCAGGTTGCAGGTGTGTTTATAGAGTTGGAAACGCTTTACGTTCTCTGGCAGTCAAAACAACAATTATAAGCAA
>DMJL01000239.1:1154-7102 GCA_003451785.1 Bacteroidales bacterium | reverse complement strand
AACAACACATTCCCGATCCATGGGAAAATATTGTTGAGAAATATCCTACAAATTCTAAGCACACTGCCACCGTTCGCAACTTTACCAACTTCGGCATCTTTGTTGAATTAGAAGAAGGTGTTGATGGTTTGATTCATATTAGCGACCTGTCGTGGAGCAAAAAAATAAAGCATCCGGCTGAATTTACCAAAATAGGTGATAAGATAGAAGTGATTGTTTTGGATGTTGATAAAGACAATCGCCGTCTGAGCCTTGGACACAAGCAAATTGAAGAGAACCCATGGGAAGTGTTTGAAAGCGTTTTCACCATAGACAGCATTCATCAAGGTACCATAGTAGGCACTTCTGACAAAGGTGTTGTTGTAGCATTGCCTTACGGTGTTGAAGGTTTTGCTTTCACTCGCAGTGTGGTTAAGGCCGATGGTAGCCCTGCAAAAATGGAAGAAACATTGGATTTCAAAGTTGTTGAATTTAACAAAGACAGCAAGAAAATCGTTGTTTCGCATACCAAAATTAGCCAAGACCAAAAAGCTGCCGAAAAGGCAACCGAAGTAGTGGAGCGCAAAGCCAAAGAAAAACCTGCACAAAACAATGTGAAGGCCATTAAAGAATCTATGGAAAAAACCACCCTTGGCGACTTGGATGTTCTTGCTAACCTAAGAACCGAAATAGAGAAGAAAGAGAAAAAGGTTCTGAAGGATAAATTAGCCGCATTAGACGAGAAAGAAAAAGCAAAAGGAAAAACTTTGGATGCTGCAGGCGATAGACCAGAAACCGAAGAAAAACCAAAAGCTAAATTCAAAAGCAAAAAGAAAGACGACGAAACTGCTGAGCAAGTTTCAGAATAACTTTACAGATCTGCTTTTATAAAGCCATCTAAAAAACAAAAGCCACCGCAAGCGGTGGCTTTTGTTTTTGGTAAAACTTCTTAATATTGCACCTTATTCAAAATGGCTTGGCAAATTACTTTATTTTCGAGTTTATATAGATTTCGAGGTCAATTTGGCAATTGAAATACAATAGATTACGCAGCTATTGTTACTTTTAAACACCATTGTTGGAAGCATTTTTGAAGACAAAAAGATTGTCCGCACCAATTTGCGTGCATGCAGTTGAGTTTGCCGAAATAGAAGGTGCTTTTACTCCGGAGCCTAAAAAAGTAGGTGCAATAAAAACTCTTGCCTCATCCCAAATACCTCGGTCTAAAAAACTTTGCAATAGTTTTTGGCCGCCTTCTACTAATAAAGATTGTATGTCGTTTTGGTGCAAATACAATATGAAGGCATCAAAATCCATTGAGTTAATTGAAAAAGGAATTTTCACATGGGATATAGCTTTATCCTTCATATTCATCTTTTCGTTTATCACCCATGTGTTCTGCGCTTTATCAAAAAGTTTTAAATATTTGGGGAGAGTCAACTTTTGGTCTATCACAATCCGAAGCGGGTCATGCCCGGTCCAAAGTCTTACATTAAGCTTAGGATTATCGCTAAGTGCGGTGGTGGTTCCTACCATTATGGCCGCTTCTTCGCTTCGCCATTTGTGAACTAAAATCTGAGATAATGTGCCAGATATTTTTAATGGTTGGGTTGTTGCATTCGATTCCCTAATTTTATCAATAAACCCATCCGAAGTTTGTGCCCATTTTAATATTACAAACGGCCTTTTTTTTTCATGAAAAGTAAAAAATCTTCGATTGAGAGTAAGGCTCTGTTGCTTTAGCACACCTACAACAACTTCACAGCCGTGGTTTCGCAGTCGTGCTATACCTTTGCCTGCTACTTGAGCATAAGGGTCAACGCAACCAATTATTACCCTCTTTATACCTGATTTAAGGATTAGATCCACGCAAGGAGGTGTTTTGCCAAAGTGGCTGCATGGTTCTAAGTTTACATACAATGTGGAGTGTGGTAGCAAATCTTTGTTGACAACCGATTGTATGGCATTTACTTCGGCATGGGCCTCTCCGAATTTTTTATGATATCCTTCGCCAATAATATCGTTGTTGCAAACTATCACACAACCTACCATGGGATTGGGTGCTACATTGCCTAAGCCTTTTTTTGCAAGCTCAATGCATCGTTGCATATATAAATCATCGTGTGTCATTCTTGCTATGCGATTTCGCCTCCAAATCAATGTTCAAAATTAAGTCTAAATGCCATTATTTGGATTTAGCAAAAGGAAACTGCACGAATGTGTTGAGTTTAGGTAATGCTTGGAATTAATTCTGCCTCCAATTCAACAGCAACTTCTTTAAGTATTTTTAGGGCTTTTTCGGTACCTTCAAAAAATGCATTAGCCTTCTGATGGATATTATGCACTTGGTCAGGGTCGCGCAGTATGATTTGAAATTCTATCAATTGATCGGCCAGTTCTTGAAATCCAAGGTGTTGTAGTCCTGGCTTTATTCGTTGAAGAGATTGTGCAGCCAGTTCTATCAAATCTCGATCAATACATTGTTGCACTCTATTTGTTATGATTGGCAATTGTTCCATAAAGTACACTAACATAGAATGCGCTGCATTCTTGTCGTCTGCAAAAATAGTTCGTAAAGCACTCAAAGCTTTTGTTTTCTTATCGCTATCAGCCATATTATTTCTTCGTTTCTCCATCAATGCTTCAAAAGAAGTTATTGACTTACTGGATTGCTTGTACATTATTGTAGCGGAAAGAATCTTGCCATACAAAACTTCGGGGTCAAATGGTTTTAATATCAAATCATTCATTCCGGCAGATGTAATTCTATCTCGAAGATCAGAGCTGAGATCGGCAGTAAGGGCTATAATAGGTACTTCGGGGTCTAAACTATTTGCGTCGCCGATTCTAATTAATCTTGAGGCCTCAAGGCCACCAATTTCGGGCATATGCAAGTCCATCAAAACTATATCAAACAACTCTCTTGACAGTAAATCAATAGCTTTTTTACCGTTTTCAGCCTCCACGAATTGGGCATTCCATTTAGTCAGAAATTTAGACATTACGAAACGGCTCATAGTGTCGTCTTCAACTAATAAAACTTTCATCCCCTTAAGATCCTTCTCTAAGATAGTTTTGATTTCTATTTTAGTTGTATCAGGTGTATTTAGGCTGATAGATAAGGGTACTTCAAACCAGAAATTAGTACCTATACCCTCAATACTGTTTACATTTATTACACCATCGAGCAACTCAACTAACTTTTTGCATATATGAAGTCCTATTCCGGTACCTCCATACATCCGAAAGGAATCTAATTCTGCTTGAGCATTTAAGTCAAAAATAGACTTAATGTTGTTCTCGGGTATTCCAACTCCTGTATCGCTTACCGATATACAAACCTTACAGGTTTTGTCGCTAATTTCTGAAACTTTTGCAGAAACTCTGATGTAACCTTCTGATGTAAATTTCACAGAATTACTCAGGATTTTTAACAAAATCTGTTTAATTCTGAATTCATCGCCTACTACAAACTCAGGAAAACTTGGGTTAATGCTTAAACGCAAATTTAATCCTTTAGCTGCTGCTAATGGATCTATAATTTGGATTGATTCATTAATAAGTTTTACAAGACTAAATCTGTCGTTTGTTTTTAAAACCAATCCCGCTTCGAGCATGGACAAATCCAACAAATCGTTGAGTACACCTAAAAGGTGTTTGCTCGAAAACATTATAGATGCTAAATTGTCGCGCACTGAACCTGGGAGTGTTTCGTCGTGAGAGATTAGTTCGACAAGACCTATAATCGAGTTGAGCGGGGTACGCACCTCATGACTCACACCCGTTAAAAAGGCTGGTTTGAGTAATAGGGTTTTATCAGAATCTTTAATTTTATTAATCAAATCATTGATGGCTTTATGAACATCTGATTCATCAAAAATCGTGAGCATTTCACAATCTCGCTCCTTATATACCAAATGATTTTTAATAACCTGAAGGTGCAAAAATGTACCATTTTGAGATACATGCACCGTTTTTTCAAGATACCGTTTCAAATTTGCGGATACAGAATTGGGTAGCGGATCTTCCTTCACTATTGAACCTTCCTGTTCAGTTGGGTCTGCTTCATTAATAATTCTAATCTTTGTATCTATCAAATCCGATAAATCCTTATTAATCGAATCTCCGTTAGTTACGATGTTCTGAATAAGATTATCCAGTTTTAACTCTTTGAATTCGTCTGGTGAATAACCATAGAGCTTAGAAGCACCATCGCTTGCCAAAATAATATTTCTAGATTGTTTATCAATAAGTAAGATTGGAACTTGGCTTTGATGCAATAGCCTGTCTAGCAATGCCATTGAATCCTGATAATTTCGCTCCATCTCCTTAAGTGAAGTAATATCCGATAAATATCCTACAACGCGCAAGGGGGTGGAATACTCATTGTATGCGACTGAAATCTTTACTTGCAGCCATTTGTAAATCAAATTATTGCTCTTGGTTCTAAATTCAAAAGGACGGTCTGGGGCAGAGCCATGTTCTACCCATTGCCAAAACTCATTGAATAAAGAGACATCATCGGGGTGGATAAGCGATCGCCAAAAATCCAATGCATTAGATATTTGCAAGTTTGCATAACCCAAAATTTCCTTCCAGTGGTTAGATAAGAATAGATCACGGCTTTGGGTGTTGTATTCAAAGATTGCACCGTAAAAAGGCTCCGTTGCATATTTTTCATTTCCATTGGGAGCAATTTCATTGACTGTCTCTTTGACATTTTCGTTCAAGTCTTTACGATGGCTCAAATCTGTAATAACGGCATAAAAACTATCATCGTCATCGTTCTCAATGCGTTGCACCGAGAAATTGGCTAATATTTCTTTGCCATTTCGGCTCACAAATTTTACATCAGCCTGCCAAGATTGATTTTTTCGAACCAAAAACCAATTTTTGACAGAAATATCTCCAAAGCTATTAGGATGAATTAAGTCAATAATATTTTTTCCGATAAGTTCACTAATGGGGTACCTTAACATTCGTCCAAGTGCATTGTTAGCATACCCAATTAAATTGTTGGAGTGAAATAAAAATCCAACCGAATTGTCGTCAACCAATTTAGAATAAAATTGAAGTTTTTTCTCAACTTGTTTTTTAGCTGTTATTGTGCTGTACAGAAAAAACAATAATCCAATTAGCAGTAATATCAAAATAATAATACCAACAACAAAACTATTTGGAACAGCAGGTGAAATAGTTGCTATAAGTGTGGTTTGCATAAAGGATGGTTCAAACTTAAAATCAACCCATGGTATCATAATTGGCAAAGTTTTAGGAAATGCTGGTTAATTAAATGCTGATCGCTAAAATTAATTTTGAAAGAAAAAATTAAAACCTACTTAATTTAAAGAACAGGAAACTAAGTCTCTTTGTGATCACGATTAAAAAATGATTAGAACACTAATCCATACAAATTAACCGCAACCTTCGTTTCCAACTATTTCAATAACCCAAATCCCTTCAAAAAATAATGGCGGATAGATTTTATAAATATTCTTGCATAAGAATGAATCTACAAATTTATCAATTAGTCTTGATTAATGCAGAAAATTATATCTAATTTTATATACAAAACTCAATTTGCCTTGCTGCTACTGCGCAATCAAACAGATTTATTGTTGAGCAACTACTTGTAGTTATCTATAAACTAAGCTTAAACTTATACAAATCTACTAAAAATAAGTTCATTACATGTAGAATGTCAATTTAGAATTTTCACAATTACCACAACCGCACTTAGATATATTGTATTTGCACTTCTTTGAGGAATTTTTTTTCTAAGAGTCGGGCGATTTTTTTCAAAACTGTTCTTCGTATTTCCAATTCCAAAGGCAAATTTGGATCCTGGTGAGCAACATTTATGGCAGTACCTACCAATAGGCAAATGGAGTCTGCTTCGAGTAGCATTTTTATTATGGAATCTGCTGGCCCTTTTCCCAGTTCAGTTCTGGCATTATATTTTTCCAGCA
>DMJL01000239.1:0-776 GCA_003451785.1 Bacteroidales bacterium | reverse complement strand
TTGGCAACGGGCGGCAGTTCGGGGTCTTCAAACTCAAGGGAATCCTTAATATTTACATTCCATCTGGTTGAAACAATATTAGCGGTGGTTCCGCCACAAATAACCTTAGTACCATCAAAATTTTTAATTAAACCTGCCAGATCAGGATCTTTTTCTTTATCGAATGGGGGACCACTGCTGATGAGCATTTTTCGGGGTTGGCGAAGATAAATCACACCAGCAGAAATATCGTCTTTTGGCTTATATAGGTCTATTGCATTGGCTCGGTTCACTAATTTCGTTGCCAATTTGGTTGCGGAACAATCCGGCTTTTCCAAAATAGCTTCTAAAACAAATTTATGCGCATTCTCTGCACCCCAGCCCAAAAGATATCTGCCTTTTCCCAAACCCGCCTGAGTAACGCCATCGCTCATTAATATAATTCTGTCCTGTTTTTGTGCGTAAAAGGAGCTTGAATGTATTTCTCTTCCTTTTTGACTGGTGTTCTCTAATGTGATTTCACTCCATTTCAGTGGCAGAATCTCGAAATTGCGCACCAAGATAGGGATAGGATTGTCAAAATTTATAATGGTTGTCCTTAGCTGGTCATCAATATCCACGATGGAAAATGTAGCATAGCTAATTTTCCTCTCGCTACATACCGGTAGGGTTTTGATAATGGTTTCGGCAATTTTTCTGGTGTCTTTATGTTCCTTTGTTAAATTCAGTGCCATAGTGGCTGTAAGGGTTGAGAGCATAGTGGCTTTTACTCCATGTCCCATTCCATCCGACAACAC
>DMJL01000238.1:1065-10140 GCA_003451785.1 Bacteroidales bacterium | reverse complement strand
TTCACCATAAACAAATCATTAATAGTGCTTACAAAAGAATTTGAATACCATTTGCCCGAGGAGTTGATAGCCCAAACTCCCATTGAGCCACGCGATGCATCTCGCTTGATGGTCATAAACCGCAATAGTGGATTGGTGGAAGAAAAAAGGTTTAGCGATATAGTCGGGTATTTTCAAACGGGCGATGTTTTGGTGCTTAACAATACCAAAGTAATTGCTGCCCGTTTGCCTGCCAAGCGTTTTGGTGGAGGTAAGGCCGAAGTTTTTTTGCTAAAGGATCGTGGCAATGGGAAATGGGAAACATTAGTAAAACCAGGAAACAAAATTCCTATTGGCACCGAGTTGAAACTTGCAAATGGGATAGTTTTAAAAATCTTGGAAACTACGCCCGATGGTGGTCGGATTGTGGATTTTGGCAGCAAAGATGCTGTTAGAGCCGCTTTAGATGAAGTGGGCAAAGTGCCCCTGCCGCCCTATATTAAAGAGTCTTTGGCAGATGCATCGCGCTACCAAACCGTGTATGCAAGCAAGGAAGGTTCGGTAGCTGCACCTACAGCAGCACTGCATTTCACCCAAGAACTGCTCGAAGCAATTAGCCAAAAAGGTGTAAAAATTGTATTCACCACTTTGCACATGGGTCTTGGAAGTTTCAGACCCATAAAAGCAGAGTCGTTGGATGCACACACCATGCCTGTGGAGTTCGTTCAGGTAAGTCAGGAAGTAGCCGATGTTGTGAATAATGCAAAACGCAATGGTTGCAATGTTTTTGCGTGCGGCACCGATGTGGTTCGCACTTTGGAATCGGCAGCCACCAATGATGGGATTTTGCATCCATTTTGTGCATCTACCAACCTGTTTATTACACCGGGTTATAAATTCAAAATAATAGATCGTTTTATAACCAATTTGCACTTGCCCAGATCGTCGCATTTAGTTTTGGTATCGGCATTTGCAGGAGTGGATTTAATTCGTGAAGCCTACACCTTTGCAGTAGATCGCCGATTTAGATTCTATTCTTTTGGCGATGCAACTTTTATGCAATAAACCCACATTTGCCGTAACTCTACAAATTTGTGTTTTTGATATAGGAATCTTCAATTTTGAGCCTTTTTAGTGTTTTTTGGGTGGGTACTCCCTGTTTGTCAAATCCTCGCAAGGTATAAAATTTTGTTACCATCAATTCAAGGGGAATACATTTTTTGCGCGAATCTGTTCTTCTAAACTCTTTGAGAAGTTTAGTGGGCAAAGTATCGTCTTTTGCTGATATTCCTTCCCTTGTGTTCATATACCGTTCTAACACATAAATACGCTCACCGGCCTGCAACATCTCTATATTGGAAATTTTTATACCTGTTATGGCTCTCCACATTTTATTAAAAAGGCTATAATCAATTAGTTGTATTGCCAATGGGTGTAAATATTGCATCAAGAAAGCCAACACTATTTTGGGTGTGTATTTCACAAGAGGTGGCTCCAGCAAATAGGCAAATTGGGTAAAGGTGCAAGTATGTAAGGAATCTATAATTTCTTTGATGTTTTGCAAGAATGCAACATAGGCCGCTTTGCCTCTTGCTTTAAAGGGATTTAATAGCTTGAAGAATATTTCCTGAGCAATCAAGTATCCATTTAGATGACACCCGCCTCTATTTGCAACTGCATACGATAGTGCTTGCCCAAATGAGCCGCGCGGATCATAGGCAGGCAATTCCATTCCCTTTGTTTGTATGGCAAATGATTCGCCTCCATATTTCTTTGATGCAAGTCGTGAACCCATTGCCAAATCCTTTCCCAAACCATTGCCCAATGCAATATCTTTGAGCATCGCAAATATTGATTCGGGATTTGAGAATTCGAGTTGCGATTGTATTAATCCTTTTTGGGTGGCTTCTATCGCCCAACCAAGTGTACCACCAGCCGAGATTGTATCCATTCCCATTTCGCCGCAAAAATTACCCAATTTTGCAACTGCTACAGGGTCGAAAATACCAAGATTCGAACCCAGCAATCCTACAGTTTCATACTCAGGTATAGTCATGGTAGTTCCGTTAAAATTTCCCTTTTGACCGCAAAGAATATTACAAGGCTTGCAGGTTTGGTATTTTGGGCTGAATTGGGCTTTATAGTGTTCGCCGCTAATGTTGTGTGCCAAAGGATGCGAGCCATCAGAAAAGTTGTTTACAGGCAAAATATTGGCCTCGCTGCATGGTTTAACATTTGCCCTAGTTCCAAAATTGCGATAAGATACCGACGTTGTTTTATTGGAATTTATCTGGCGGATTGCAAGTTTTCTGGATTGTTCAAATAATTGTTTATCGGCAGGCTCTATTTTAAACTCTCCCCCTTTTGCAACTATTGCTTTTAGGTTTTTTGAACCCATCACAGCACCTATCCCACCTCTGCCTAAAAAACGATGACCGGATAATGCGTTGGCGAACCTAACCAGATTTTCACCGGCTGGTCCTATGGTGATAACGCCTCCCTGTTCCGCAAGATAATCATGCGCATCAAAGGTGGATTTACCTCTCAACGATTCCGCATTTTTTATAATAGCACCTGCCGAATCAATATAAAGATATGAAAATTCCTCTGCTTTGCCGCTTACCAACAGCCCATCCCAACCAGATGTTCGGAGGCTCATGCCAAACGGTCCTCCGCAAGATGTAGAGAGAATAATACCCGTTAGAGGCGATTTGGTAACAGCAGACCACCGCCCCGAACAAGGTGCATTGGTGCCCATAAAGGCTCCTGGCATAAATGCAATCAAATTCTCTGCATCGAATGGGTCAATACCAGGGCGCATTCGATCAAAAAGCAATTTAAGCCCTAATCCTTTACTGCCCAGATAATACTTATACAATTCATCAGGAATCTCTATGACATCAAAAATGCCGGTTGAAAGATCCACTGACAATACCTTGTTGCTATTACCTATGATGGTTTTCATTTTACAAATTTTTATTGTGCCCTTTGAAATGTGCCATTGTACTGTAAATCCCCAAAACCCCTCCAATCAGCCAATCAAACAGCCAAATAGGCATTACACCTTGTCCGAACCTTACAAAATGCATACTCCAAGGCATACTTACATAAATTTTATCCCGTTCGATTCCTCTAATAATTTTCTTGGCAACTTTTTCAGGATTTAGAATAGGCACTAAAGATCTCACCCCATCAAACATCCCGGTGTTAATGTAATATGGGGTAACGGTTGTAACCCTAACCTTGTATTTTAGCATTTGCATTTCCAATCGCAGGCTATCCGACCAGCCAGTAGCTGCCCACTTGCTCGCTGCATAAACCGACATTTTGGGATTGGAAATCAGTCCGGCAGATGAAGAAATATTGCAAATATGACCTGAGTTGTCCAGAAGCATCTCGGAAAGAAACGAAAGAGTTACATACATAAGAGCATTAGAATTGACACTCATAGTCTTAGCAATATCATCAGGACTATGTTCATGAAAAAATTTACCAACAACTATTCCGGCATTATTAATAAGCACATCTACCTTCCCAAAAGATTGTTTCACTTGCATTGCAGCATTGTTTATTTGCGCCAAATCTGACACATCCACCAGAAAACCTTCAACTTGACCCAAATGCTTAAATTCAGCAATAGTTTCATCCAATTTTAGCCTGTCAATATCCCATAAAATTAATTTGGCTCCTTTGGCTAATACCAACCTGCCCATAATTTTACCTAATCCGGAGGCTCCGCCGGTAATCAACACTCTTACACCTTGGGTAATTTTCATAATTTTTAAAGTTAAAATTTATGAGGCGCACAAAAGCGATTGGTTGCACGCAGTATGTAACTAAAAAACAAATATATCGTTTTTTCATCCAATTACAACTTTTTTCAAAGCGGTTAAGTTTTCCGAAATGAAAAATAGTATTAACCCTGCCAAAAGCATGAAGGCATTTTGCTCAAACCAGCATAAACAGCTTATGAGAAATTCTTTCTGCCATTTTTTAAAACGCAATACTAACAGAAAAAACAAGTAGCAAGCTATGTCAATTGCTATGCAATGGGATTAGTACATCTCATTGCAGTTCAAATTAGTTGTGTACTTCAAGCATTTTAGTAATAAAACATTTTATCAGCAATTAAAAATGTATCCAAAAGGTTCTATATTGCTTTAATGCGGATTTAGCAACACCTCGGAAAGACTTACTTAAAACAAGGAACAATACTAATATTGTGCAACTTGCGAAATTTCGAAAAATTTTGGTAAATCAGTACGATTTTTCATGTTTTACATAAAAACTTATTTTTACATTTGCGTATTCAAATACCATAATTCTTTTATTGACTTTGAGCAAGATTTTAAACATATCAGAAGCCGCTACCATAGCCATACATAGCATGGCTTTGATTGCCCGCAGCAAAGAATTGCTAAATGCGCAAGCTATTGCAGATGCTACCGGATTTTCAAAAAATCACATTTCGAAGGTTTTGATGCAATTGGTAAAATACAATTACTTGAGTTCGTATCGCGGACCCAAAGGTGGCTTTTTGCTCAACCGCCAACCAGAGGAAGTTACCCTGTTGGAAATATACAATATGTTTGATGGGGAAATTTCTGATAAAACCGGTTGCAAAATGCATTGCACATTTTGCCCTTTTCGAAGTTGCATTTTTGGCGACCTTAGCAAGCGATTCTCACGGGAGTTTAAGGAATACCTTACCAACCAAAACCTTGCAACGGTCTAATTACTAAAACTTTAAAAAACACAAAAATGAAAAGAACTGTAATAAAAATTGACGAAGATTTGTGCAACGGATGCGGATTGTGCATTGACGGTTGCCACGAAGGAGCCTTGCAATTGGTTGACGGCAAAGCTCGGATGATTAGCGACTTGTATTGCGACGGGCTTGGTGCTTGCATAGGCGAATGCCCTGTGGAGGCAATCACATTCGAAGAAAGGGAAGCCGAACCTTACGATGAAATAAAAGTAATGGAGCGGATTTCGCCAAAAGGTGAAGCAACGGTTTTGGCACACCTAAACCACCTGATAGATCACAATCAGGATGAGTATGTAAAACAAGGAATTGAATTCATCAAAACAAACAATTTGAATATAGACCTCTCGAAATTAAAAAAACTAAAATCCCAAAAAATTATGGAACCCCAAAATCCTTTTCATCAGCACAGTGGTGGCTGCCCCGGCTCCCGTGCTATCAGCTTCGATACTCCTGCATCATCAGGCGAAACAACCCATGTTTCAGATGCTCCTTCGGAACTAAGACAGTGGCCTGTGCAGCTGCATTTGGTAAACCCCATGGCGCCGTATTTCCAAAATGCCGACCTTCTGCTGGCAGCCGATTGTATTGCTTTCAGCATGGGCAACTTTCACAACAAATTTTTGAAAGGCAAAGGACTTGCTATTGCATGCCCCAAGCTCGACCATGGAAAGGAAATGTACATAGAGAAACTTGCAACTATGATTGATATGGCTAAAATAAATACCCTTACGGTAATGATAATGGAAGTGCCATGTTGCCACGGTTTGCTGCAATTGGCCGAAATGGCAGCTAAGAAAGCAAGTCGCAAAGTGCCAATAAAAGAAATTACCGTGAGCCTTAGGGGAGAAATAATCAGCGAGGAATGGGCTTAGAAATTGTTAAATAGTGTATTAACCGTTTAAATAAGTTTAGAGTATTTGATTCCGTTTTTGATTAAAAACCATTTACTAAAAAATTAAAGAAATGAGCCCATTTGCAACTTCCAAAATATTGCAATTTTCTTCCGATGTTGAATATTCCCTTGGCGGAATTGTAAGTAAGCGCGTCTTAGAAAAAACTACCGGCAATGTGAGTCTTTTTGCATTCGACAAAGGTCAGAAACTTAGTGAGCACAGCGCTCCATTCGATGCCTTGGTGCAAGTTATCGAGGGCGAAGTGGATATTACCATCAACAAAGAACCCTTTTGTCTAAAAGCCGGTCAAGCCATAATCATGCCTGCCAATGTGCCACATGCCGTGCACGCCACCGAGCAATTCAAAATGCTGCTTACGATGATTAAGAGTTAACTCTGAGCATCCCAATTATGAAATTTATTAAATGGCTGCACCGTTGGCTTGGGGTGTTGGTGGCGTTCTTTGTGCTTTTCTTTGCACTTTCGGGCATTGTGCTCAACCATAGAAACTTCTTCTCAACTATTGATGTAAGCCGCAATATTTTGCCCGGCAATTACCGATTTGGCAATTGGAATCTTGCGGCAGTTCGCTCTGCAACTACAATCGGCACCGACAGTGTGCTCATTTATGGCAATATTGGAATTTGGCTCACAGATAGCAGCTTCATACGGTTCTCACCCCTGAATAGCGGCTTGAAGCGGGGCATTGATAACCGCAAAACCATGTCGATTGTGCAGATGCCTTCGGGAAGAGTGTTTGCAGGAACTATGTCGGGCTTATATGAATGGGAAGATAATGTGTGGAAGAAGAAAATGCTTCCTGTAGATGAGAACAGAATTACAGACATTGTGGCGCACGGCGACAGTCTTTTGGTGCTAACACGCTCCCAACTGCTGCTTGCAATGGATGAGCCCGGTGCTTTGGTATTCGAAATATTGCCTCTTCCATACCCTGCTGGTTTCACTCACGAAACATCATTGTTTAAAGCTTTATGGGCTTTACATAGTGGCGATATTTTTGGGCTTCCCGGAAGACTTATAGTTGACTTAATGGGGCTTGTGATGATCTTTCTTTCATGCACAGGAATTGTATGGTTTTTGGCTCCAGATGTTATAAAAAGGCTGCAAAATCGAAATAAACTCAAGAAAAAAACAGCCAAGCTAAACCGCTTCTCTCGAAAATGGCATCTCCATATCGGTATATGGGCAGTAGCATTTTTAATGGTCATTACCATAACCGGTATGTTCCTAAGACCGCCCTTGTTGATAACAATAATGGGTAGCAGAATCCCGTCCTTTACATTCACAACGCTTTACAATGTCAACCCATGGCACGATAAATTGCGTGGTGTAGAATTCGACCGATTTACCAACAGTTTCATTTTTTCCACATCCGATGGGTTTTTCCATGCCGAACCTACATTGACCGACAGTATGAAGCGATTGCGTCCCCAACCACCTGTGAGTGTTATGGGTATCAATGTTTTTGAGCAACCTCAAGACGGTATGTTCATCATAGGCTCATTTAGTGGTATTTACCGTTGGGTACCAGCCAGGAACTTCGTGCAAAACTTGATTACAGGGTTAGAAATGCAACCCGGCCGGCGTGGCGCATCCGCCTTCGGAAGTCTGCCAGTGGCAGGTTACATTAATACCAATAGCGGAAAGGAGTTTATTTTTGATTACAACATGGGGGCATTTTCCAGAAATACCGAACATCGTTTCCCTGCAATGCCTAAACATGTAAAAGAGCAATCCCCGCTTCCGATATGGAACACAGCTTTGGAAATACATACCGGGCGTATTTATAGTGTAATCTTTGGCAGATTCCAACCTTGGTTCATTCCTGTAATGGGTTTTCTGATTTTCCTTGTATTGATTACAGGATTGTTTAGATGGTTTAGAGATCAAAGTCGGAGGCGTAGGTATAAAAAGGATTGTAAAACAGCAAAAAATTCATGAATTGCATGAATTTAGAATGCAGATTTTCAATATGTTTCCAAAATTAGTAATCAGATCAATTGCCATTGAAAAGAAAACCGTAGCAGCAATGATAACGGTTTATTGCAGCGGAAACAAGCACAAAATGCCATGTGCAAAGTGCGAGGCTTTAAAGGAATATGCCTTAATGTGCCTCGACAATTGCCCATATGGCGACAGAAAACCCGCATGTAAAGAATGCCCTATCCAATGCTACAAGCCGGAAATGCGAGAAAAGATTAAAGTTGTAATGCGTTATGCTGGCCCAAGAATGATATGGAAATACCCATGGCTATCTCTTTGGCACAAATCAAGCCAATGGTTTTATTATCATGTTAATAGCCAGAACTGGACTTGCGAGTAAAGGTGCTGATTAAGAAAGAATTGTAATAAAGTCAATCATATATTTCAACACAGCGTAGTTAGGCTAAGCTACAGCGAAACTATTGATGCAACCATTTAGCACAATTGCCGAACAGTTTTATGCCCAAACTAAACTCAAAGTTTAGCAAGAATTGCTATCAAGTTGCGCCTGCGTTTGTATTCAGTCCGAATTTTACTTAGGTATCCATCTGTCAATGTGCTGTTTATCTGCCGCAACTCTTTCAGAATTTCAGCTATTGTCTCATAGTAGCTATCTCCTGTAAATTCAAGATTCTTGTTGATTTCTTTGCAAAAAAACTCTTCGGCATCGGCAGGAATTGTCAATTTATGCTTTTTATAAAAATTTAATATGTCTCCATGCCATATGTTTTTGCTGCGCTTGATGTAAGCCACTGCTTCTGAAATTCGATTTTCAGTGTCTAAATATTTTAGGAATTGCGAATCTGATTTCTTCTCCAAAATAATTTCATATTCTGAGAGCAACGATTTATTGGAAATAAGCGTAGAAATTTTTTGCATCACCGAACATCGGGGACATTCGGTAATGGCAAATTTTGCTGCATCCACCATGTTGAGATTAGCTTTTGCTGACATATCGAGGAACAGAGTATAAACATTTTCATCCATACCATTCCGATTCACCATCAACCAACCCTCCAATGCTTGCACTGCTTTAGCCGATTTTCCCTGCAAATCAAATAGTTTAGCAAGTTCTAAAACCCATTTACTATTTCTATTTTGTATTTCAATCAATATTAATTCCTTTTCTGCTGCATTAAGGAGATGACGCACTCGCTCATAGCAGCTTTGGGTAAACACGGGAGAAAGACTCTTGAAGCTATGCAACAACATTTCTTTTACCTCAGGAAATTCACTTTCCGAATAAGCATTTTCACAAACATCGTATAAGGAATCAAATGTGTCATAAGATTGCTCTGTGAGGCGAGCATAGAGATTGGAAAGGAAGGATGTTTTTTCTTCAAAATTTAGATCTGTTAGAAAGCCTGCAACATAATCCACAAATTCTTCGGATGCTTCATAAACTTCATCTTCATACTGGTCGTATAAATA
>DMJL01000238.1:0-691 GCA_003451785.1 Bacteroidales bacterium | reverse complement strand
CCTATCTCATTTTTAAGTAGATGTTCTAATCCCGATAACTTAAAAATTTCCTTATCCAATGCTATATCAAAATCCTCCTTCTCGTGCAAAATATCATCGTCTTCAAACAAACTCTCAATATTGTACCGCACATTTTCGAATGTTTTTTGGGCATCCGACTTATCCGAATACTTATTTTTCACTGCTACCCAAAATTGCTTAGGTGCAAATTGCATCACCAAATCTTTTAACTCATCTTTAGATAGAGACGCTAAGTGCTGCTCAATGATCTTTTCCGATTTTTGATCTTTCATTGTGTTAAATGATTTAAAGCCCCCAGTTCGTTGCAAATGTAATGTTTTGGGCAAAAAAATTGGGTGAAAACACACAAGTATTGCTGTTTGTAAAAACAGTCCAAAGTTTGGTTGTCGAAACAAATCTCCACTGAATCGGTCAAGTCGAGAGTGCCTAAGATAAATTGAATCTCTAATTCATAAACTGCAAAAACAATGGTTGGATAGTATTGGCTTTTTTAGACACAAAAAAGGGTAACAACCTTGGTCGTTACCCTTAAAAAACAAATTGTAAAAAGCAGGAAGTACTTCTACTTCACAAACATCATCTCTCTGTATTTTGGCAATGGCCACATCTGGTCTTCCACAAGCACTTCCAACTTATCCACATGATATCGGATTTGCTCCATCAATGGTTT
>DMJL01000166.1 GCA_003451785.1 Bacteroidales bacterium | reverse complement strand
TATCGCTCCATGCTTAGAGTGGCCGGACCCATAGTCGCACTGTTTTGGAAATCCAAAGAATTGGATAAAATGGACGCGTTGTACAAAAAAGCCTCCACCGTAAACTTAGTAGTGGGTGCAGGTATGTTTTTGCTTATCTGGATAAATTTGGATTCGCTATTCCAATTCATGCCCGCGGAATATGCAGCTGGCAAATATGTGTTTCTTTTTCTTGGCTTGGGCAGGCTTGTGGATATGGCGGCTGGTATTAATGGCACTATTTTGCTCACATCTAAACGATACAAAGTAGATTTGTTGTTCACAAGTGGTTTAGTTGTTTTCACTGTACTTGCCAATCTCGCACTCATACCCATGTTTGGGATAAATGGGGCAGCAGTGGCCAGTATGACATCTTTGATACTTTTCAACTTTTTGCGAATTGTGTATTTGTATCGCCAATTCCATATACATCCATTTGAATCAAAGCAGCTTTGGGTACCGCCTATTTTACTTTTGGTAATAATCATTACAGGATTTACAGGAAGGTTGGATAACACTTTTGCAGATATCGCCATACGCACTATCCTTGCCGGATTGGCTTTTTTTGTTCCCATATACTTTTTGAAAATATCAGATGAAATCAACCAATGGGTAAACACAACCCTTAGCATTGCTCAAAATTGGCTCATAAAGAAGTGAGTCCAAAAGGAACTTGACAGATAAATTGTTTTAAGTCTGGTTAAATTATTATTGTCTGATAAATATTAAATTTGGCTGACGGCGTTTATTAACAACTGATAAACTGGCATAGTTTGTCTTGTTTTTTTGAATCATCAAAGACGATCCCCCCAAACTGGTCTAATCGTACCGGTACGATTATGTCTATTCTCAAGTCATGGTTTGGATTTTCAAAAAAGCAAATTAGCAAAATATAAATGAACAGGTGTGTTTTACAAAACTAACCAAGTTTGATAAAGCCTAAAGATTAGAGTTATACAATCGATTGCGCAAATATTTTAAGGAAAGAAACTATTTGAAAGCGTGCAATTTAACGAGTTGAGTTTCGAATTACCAATTGTGGGTCGAGGATTATTTTTCTCGGGAATACCGTTTGGTTTTTGTTTTTCAGGTTTATTTCAGAAATTAATAATGTTGCAGCCTGCCTACCCATCTCAAGTGCGTGCTGGTCGATAGAAGAAAGCGTGGGCTGTATTAAAGCACCAAAAGGCTCATTGGAAAAGCCAATGATTGACAAATCGCGGGGAATATCAATGCCGTTTTGCTGGGCACATACCATAGCACCCAATGCCGAATAATCGCCAGATGAAAAGATTGCATCAAACTTAACACCCATTTCCATTAGCCTTTTCATAGCTCTACAACCAGCTTCTTGGGTAATTACACCTGAAAAAATAAGTTCGGGATCTACCTGTATCCCATTTTTTGTGAGTGCATCTATGTATCCGCCAGCCCGATTTGCGTAAATCTCGATATGCCCCGGACCTGCAAAGTGTGCTATTCTCCTACACCCGGAGTCTATAAGGTGCTGCACTGCCTGATAGGCACCTTTGTAATCGTCGAGTACTACTTTGCTCACCTTCAGGTAATCCAACGCGCGGTCGAAGAACACCAATGGCAATCCTTTGCTCACATACTGCTCGAAATGGGGGCCTACTCGGGTTTCGATACTCACAGATGCCAGTAGCCCGTCAATTCTGCCATTGAGCAGGCTTCGCGCAAGGTCTTCTTCTTTTTGGAGCGACTCGTAGGATTGACAAATAAGCACATTATAACCTTCTTCGGTAGAAATTTCATCTATACCCCGCAAAACCGAAGCGAAAAAATACCGGTCAACTTGCGGTAGCAAAACTCCTATAGTTCTTCCGCTTCCCCTACGCAAACTCATTGCACGAAAATCGGGCTGATAATCCATAGATTTGGCAAGCTCTTTCACCTGACGGCGCACCAAAGCACTAATACGGGGATTATCGTGCAGGGCACGAGACGCAGTGGAAGCCGAAATATTCAACTCCTTTGCAATATCGCGAAGTGTATATTTTTTTACTTGAGGCACAAGATTGGCAGAAAATAGAACACTTAAAAATATTGAAAAATTTCTATAAAAAATGAAAATTTTTGCCAAAGTTATGTATTTTTGCGCAAACGATTGCATAGGCTTTTTGTTAATAAAAATAAATTTCATAATGGCACGATTTAGCAGAATAGAAGTAGCGAAAGCAATGGAAGAAACAGGCATTATTCCTGTTTTCTACCATCCCGATGCCCAAACATGCTTCAATGTGGTAGAAGCCTGTTACAAAGGGGGGTTGCGTGTATTTGAATTTACCAACCGAGGCGATTTTGCCCACGAGGTTTTTGCTACTATTTACAAGCAATTGTTTAAAGCGTATCCGGAAGTAATTCTGGGTGTAGGCTCAGTAATTGATGCCGGTACTGCATCGCTGTATATGCAATTGGGTGCAAACTTCATTGTATCGCCGGTGTTAAATCCTGAAATGGCTAAGGTATGTAACCGCCGTAAAGTTTTGTGGTCGCCCGGATGTGGTTCGGTCTCTGAGATTTCGCAAGCTGAGGAGTTGGGAGCGGAGATTGTAAAAATTTTTCCTGGTCAACAAGTTGGTGGTCCCGAGTTTGTGGCGGCGGTTAAAGGACCTATGCCTTGGTCGAGCATTATGCCCACTGGTGGAGTAGAACCCACTCGAGAAAACCTTACACTCTGGTTTAAAAGTGGTGTTACTTGCGTAGGGATGGGATCAAAACTTATCACTTCGGATGTCATTCGCGAAAGCAATTATCCACTTCTTCAAGAAAAAGCAGCTACAGCTGTGAAGTTGCTTAAAGAAATTAGAGGGAAATAGTGTATCGATTGTGCAAAAACACTATCTACCTTGTTGCTTCGTTTCAATTCGTTACTTGCAATCACATTTTACAATTCAAAAATGAAAAATAAGCATTTTATTTCAAAAGTATTTTCCCTTTCGGGAATGGTTTTAATGCTAATTCTGTTTGGCTCATGTGCCGATGCGGATAAGGGAAGAGTCCTCAAGGTGGCACACGCATTAGATCAGAATCATTCTGTGCACAAGGCTATGGTGTATATGGCTCAAAGAGTGGAGGAAAAATCGGGAGGCAAATTGACTATGGAAATTTACCCCGGAGGACAACTTGGCACCGAGCGTGAGAATGCAGAGATGCTTCAGATTGGCAGCCTTGCCATAACCAAAGTTTCTGCAGCCATTTTAGAGGGTTTTGCTCCCAGTTATGCAATTTTTGGAGTTCCTTTCCTTTTTGCCGATAAGACCCATTTGCATCGGGTGTTGGAAAGCGAAATAGGCCAAGAACTCCTACTCGAAATTGAGCGATACAGGCTAAGAGGACTCACATTTTACGATGCTGGCAGCAGAAGTTTCTACACATCCCAACGACCCATAAATCATCCAGATGATCTTCGCGGGCTAAAAATTAGGGTAATGCAAAGTCCTTCGGCTATTGCAATGATAAAAGCATTTGGCGGCTCCCCTACACCCATGTCATGGGGCGAGTTATATACAGCCTTGCAAGCCGGAGTTGTGGATGGTGCCGAGAATAATCCTCCAAGTTTTGTGCTTTCGCACCATTATGAAGTATCCAGATACTACTCTCTTACAGAGCATACTACCATTCCCGATGTGCTGGCTATTAGTACCAAAGTTTGGAATCAACTCACAGAGCAGGAGCAGCAATGGGTGCAAGAAGCAGCCGATGAATCGGCTATCCATCAGAGAGAACTTTGGAATGAATCAGAAAGTGAAACCATGGAACGAGCCAGACAAGCAGGAGTTACCATAATTACTCCCGATAAGGCACCATTCATAGAAAGAGTGCAGGTTATTTATCAAAACTTGAGGCAAAACCCAAGAATGAATGACCTTATTACCAGAATTTTGGCAAAACAATAGTTCACATCATATAAATGAAGTGGATTTTTACACAAAAATATCAAATCGAATGAAAGCAAAAAAGTATGTTGATCTACTATTAGAGATTGTGGTTTGCACACTCCTTGTAGTGCTGGTTTTGAATGTTTTATGGCAGGTAATCAGTAGGTTTGTAATTGGTCAACCCAGTCCCTATACCGATGAGCTTGCAGGTTTTCTACTTATTTGGGTGGGCCTTTTGGGATCTGCTTATGCTGCGGGCAAGAAACAACACTTAGCAATCACCCTTTTGTCAACCAAGCTCAAGGCGGAAAACCAAATTCGCGTACAGGTGCTAGTCAACTGCCTCATTGTGCTTTTTGCCGTTTTTGTGATGGTGGTAGGGGGAGTAAATCTAACCTACCTCACACTTTATCTGAACCAGATTTCGTCAGCATTGAAAATCCCCATTGGGTTGATTTATATGGTGATACCTATCAGCGGCTTGTTGATTATTTTCTATGCGGTCGAAGATATTTTTGTAATTCTTAAAACCCGCACTATCTCATCTAACACCCACAATTCCTAAAAAATATACCATGGAAGTTTTTGAAATATTAGTTCTGCTAATTTCCTTTTTATCGCTCCTAATTCTTGGAGTACCCATAGCTTTTAGTATAGGGATTGCGGGAACACTCACTTTGCTGATAAGCATTCTGCCCATGCCGGCCTTTACCACCCTTGCACAACGCATGGCAGTTGCCCTCAACAGTTTTGCGCTATTGGCAATTCCCTTTTTTGTGCTTGCAGGTCAGTTGATGAATCAGGGCGGCATTGCTATCAGGCTGATAGAATTTGCAAAAGTATTAGTAGGAAGACTCCCTGGCGGATTGGCAATGGTGAATATAACAGCCAATATGCTCTTTGGAGCTATTTCGGGGTCGGCAGCGGCTGCATCGTCTGCAATCGGGAGTTTTATGGGACCCAAAATGACCGAAGAGGGATACGATAAAGGCTACAGTGCTGCTGTGAATATTACATCTGCAACTACTGGTCTGGTAATTCCGCCGAGCAATATCATGATAGTTTATAGTTTGGCAAGTGGCGGAGTTTCGATAGCTGCACTTTTTTTGGCCGGATACATCCCCGGATTGCTTATGGGATTGGGCTTAATGATTACAGCGGCGGCCATTGCATATCGTAGAAATTATCCGGTGGGTGAGAGTGTGGGTTTTAAGGAAGGTGTGATGAAGTTCCTTAATGCTGTTCCCAGTATTTTCCTACTGGTGGTGGTCATTGGTGGAATTATTGCCGGATATTTTACCGCAACCGAAGCATCGGCAATTGCGGTGGTTTATACGCTTATTTTAGCTGTTATATACAAGCAGATTAAGTTCAAACATTTCCCGGGCATCTTGCTCCGTACTATTGGGATTACTTCTATTGTAATGTTGCTGATAGGTACCTCAATGGGGCTTTCGTGGGTAATGTCGTATGCAAATCTCCCTCAGGCAGTTGGCGAAGGGTTGCTGGCCATTAGCAACGATAAGATTGTATTGCTGATCTTGATAAATATTGTGCTGCTAATCGTTGGAATATTTATGGATATGACTCCGGCAGTATTAATTTTCACTCCCATCTTTCTGCCCGTAGTTGTAGAATTGGGAGTGGATCCTATTCATTTTGGAATTATTATGATAATGAATCTGTGCGTAGGTCTTTGTACGCCTCCGGTGGGTTCTGTGCTTTTTATTGGTTGCAGTGTAGCAAATATTGGAATTGAGCGTGTCATAAAACCCCTTATTCCGCTTTTTGTAGCCATGGTGGTCGTTTTGTTAATAATTACCTATTTCCCTGAGATAAGTTTGTGGCTTCCGAGAGTTTTGGGTTATTAAAATATTGAAAAATTGGCAAAAATTTAGTATCATTATACGATTTGATAAACGCAACGCCCATGAAATCAATGGGTTCAAATCTTAAACGGGGTTTTAAACTCTCGCCTGTTTTGGCGGGAGTACTCCTATTTTTGTTGCTCATATCTGAAGGTATTGCTCGCACTCCATATTCGCCCCATATTTCCGAGCCATTAAATGAACGCTGGAGGTGGCGTCATATAGAAGTCCTTTCGGGAAAAGGTGTACGATGTATGATAGATGATAAGCATGGCCACATGTGGTTTGGTTTAGACCGTGGGCTTATGCGTTTTGATGGATATAAATGGGAGCATTTCGATGATGCTCCCTTTTTGCAACAACCTGTAACCACACTCTTTAAAACCCGTGATGGTAAGATTGTGGCCGGCGGGGAAGCCGGATTATTGATTTTTGATGGCACTCAATGGAACAGGGTTTTCCCTATAGCAACCGATGTTTCGTTAGGTGTTTCAGCTATTTCCGAAACACCTGATGGAACCATATTAGCGGGCACTCAAGACGGAATAATAATATTGCGCAATGGGAAAGTTTCCATGCTTACGGTTATGGGCAAGGAGCAGCCTTTGAGAGCAGCCCACGGCGATATACAGCTTCATTTTCTGCCCGACGAGATTCTTTTCAACCACAATTTCGGTAGGGTAGATGATATTTTTGTTCATCGCGACGGCCTTATTTGGCTGTTTATGTCGCGCGCCAACACTGGGCGACTATTGCAGTTTTATCTTCGAGATACTACCGACCCCATTCTCAGGCGCTACACTATAACATCAGAGTTGGGAGGTATTAGACTTCCCAATCGCAACCAAGTTCTCGAAACCCGTACCGGCGAAAGATGGATAATAAGCAGTTTCTACAAAAGTGGCATTCTTAGGCTACGAAACAACCGTTGGGAGGAGATTCGATTAAGTTCCCAGTTTGGAGGCGACGAGCTGCATACCGATATTGTGGAATTGTCTGACGGCTCGATTTGGATTGGCGGTTTAGAACGCATTTTTGTTTACAGAAATGGTCAATGGCGAGTATTTACAGGCCCTTCCGACCCTGTTCCTTCATCCAGAATCATTTTCCACCAATCTGGCGATGGTCAGATTTGGGTCGCCGGAGTGCAGGGCGATGTTTATCGCCTTGCCTACGATACCCAAAAATGGGTTAAATACCATGGTCTTAATTTTCAGTTTCAGGGTAATGATAATAGAGAATGGTTTATAGCCTCCGATGGTAGAGTTGTTTACAATGCGTTCGATAGCTGGTATGCTTTCGATGTTTCGAGCGGATTGATTGATGCACCTACACGATTGATAGATGTGCCCGGTGGTAGGATTTGGGCAACAGGAAGTCATAGAGGCGTTGCTGCTACAGCCTATTTGCACAATGGTAGATGGATTAAGCAATTGCACCCTCAACTTTCGTGGGGTATAGATCCTCGGTCGGTTTTTTTAGACAGAAATGGCGCACTTTGGTTTGGAGCAAGTGTAGATAGGCAGGAAGCGTTAGGGCAAATATCAGGAGTGTTGCAGTTGATAAACCCAAACGATGCTAACCTCAATTGGAAGCATCACACCCAAGAGCATGGCATTGCCCAGCATAATGTTTATGGAATTGGGCAATCGCCCGATGGCTCAATTTGGTTGGGAGGATCAAGATTGCTAAGATTTAGTAATGGGCAATGGGAGCATCTGCCTGAAAAGGAATTGCTCAACGACTATATCGATATCGTACACAGTCGCTCACAACTTTGGGTGGGTTCGCGTCATTATGGAATTTTTCAATACAATGGCAGTCGATGGCAGCATTTTACTACTGCCAACGGTTTGCCGGGCAATACCATTATCAGCATTTTTGAAGAAAAACCCGACAGGGTTTGGGCAATCACCGATAGGGGGATGGCTGTTTTTGATGGCAATAGATGGAATGCCGGGCTATTTGATGATTACTTTCGCATTTCGCGCGAAGGAGGAGAAGTGTTGGTTGACTACAATGGTAATTTATGGATAAACAAATCTCGAAGAGAATGGAAACGCAGGGCTTTGCCATTCAGTATTATTACGCCCAACGCAATAGAAGATTTCTGGACTGTTCGTTATTCCGGCGACGAACATCCACCCAAAACAACTATTCATGTTTATACCGAAAATGTAGCAAGCGTAGGGAACACTCTAATAAGTTGGTCGGCAACCGATTATTGGATGGAAACCCCAGAAAGTCAAATTTCATTTTCGTATCGACTCAATGGGGGTAAATGGTCGGAGTTTTCAAATCAAACCAGTGTGCTGCTCACCAATCTGCAAAGTGGTAATTATAAGTTCGAAGTAAGGGCAAGGGATTTGAATTTTAATATAGAACCATCACCAGCTTCCATTAATTTCGTTGTAGCACCGCCAGTTTTCAGGCAACCTTGGTTTATTTTGCTGGTTGCTGCTTTTCTTGCTATTATTGTTTTTCTACAAGTGCGCTTGCTAAATAGAAATAGAAAACTAAACTCTCTCAACTTTTCATTAAATGCAGCCAATCAATCTTTAGGCAAAAATTCACAGCAGATTGAACTGCAAAATCAAACCATTTGGGAGCAAAAGGAAGAATTGGAGCGAAAAACAGTAATATTAGAAAACCAAAACACTGAAATTCTCTCGCAGAGAGACTACCTATCAGAAATGGTGGAAAAGGTAGAGTCCCTTTCAAACATAAAGCAGCGGTTTTTTACCAACATATCCCATGAGTTTCGTACCCCTCTGACATTGATTATGGGCTCCATAGAACGGCTAATGGCTATGCCCGAAAAAGCAGAAAAAAGCCATCTCCAAAAGGCATACACTACCATTCAGCGAAACTCCAAACGCATTCTTAGGCTAATCAATCAAATATTAGAAATTAGCAGGATCGAAACCGGTAAAATGACGCTCAAATATGAGCCTGGAGATGTGGTTGCATTTACAGGAGAGATAGCATCTTTATTCAGCGAAACTGCACAAAGCAGAGGAGTAGAATTGATTGTAGACGCTCGCCTACAACAAAAGACTTTGATGTTTGACCATGATCAATTGGAGAAAATTCTTTACAATTTACTAAGCAACGCATTGAAAGCTACACCAGGTCATGGGCAAATACATTTAACGGTTGGCAATAGCTTTGATCCCCCGATTTTAGGTTCTAATGTCTATACAACAGCAAAAGTGCCAGATCCCTCGCCGGATATAGTTTGGTTTACAGTTAGCGATACCGGCGCCGGAATACAACCCGAAAGGTTGCCCAAAATTTTCGAACGATTCTACAACGACCCGGGCAATACGGAAAATGCCATAAGAGAAAGCTCCGGTATAGGATTGTCGTTTGTGCGCGATTTAGTACTCCTTCAAAACGGTTTTATATCAGTAGAAAGTAAGGTTGGAGTAGGTACTGTTTTTAGAGTTGCCCTGCCCATGGAAATATGTTCTGAAGAACAGATTGCAATTATCCATAGTGCTTCGGTACAAACATCTAAATATATTTCCGACGACATTTGCCAAGAGTTGCAAGGTATGCCTTTGGCACACAACCACAACGGGTTAGCTTACCATATTAGGGAAAAAGGGTTGGGCGGTTTAGCTGTAAGCCGTTCAGAAAAGCCCTTAATATTGGTTGTTGAAGACTGCCCAGAGATACTGAGTCTGGTAATGGAAATCCTCGATGGCGATTACGAATTGATTCAGGCACGCAATGGATTGAGGGGTTACGAAAAGGCAGAGCATTATCAGCCCGACATAATTATTTCGGATGTGTTAATGCCTGAGTTGGATGGATATAGCCTATGCCGCAAGTTGAAATCCAATCTTGCAACCAATCATATTCCAGTTGTTTTGCTCACTGCCCGAGCGTTGCCCGAGCATAAATTCGAAGGCTATCAAACGGGAGCCGATGCTTATATCGAAAAACCATTTAGCACAGAATACCTGAAATTACGGATAAAAAACCTTTTAGAGTCCCGTGAGATGACCCACAAAAAAACCTTGCGGGATCTGATTACACAGCCAGGAAATATCGAGGCTGAGTCGGAAGATGGTAAAATGCTAAGAAAGATTCAAGAAGTATTGGAAGAGAATGTTTCTAACTCCGATTTTGATGTAGAAAACATGAGTCAACTCTTCTTCTTGAGTAGATGCCACTTCAGTAGAAAAATAAAACAGATTACCGGGCTTTCGCCCAAGGAAATTATTGATTCTTATCGTCTTAAAAGAGCAGGACAACTTTTGCAGCAAAAAATACCTATTGCAGAAGTTGCTTATATGGTAGGTTTTGACCATCCAAACTCATTCACTAGAGCCTTTAGGAAGTATTATCCTTTATTAAGCAATAGACCCATTATGTAATACGCCCCGGCTCATCGGTCGGGGCGTATTTGTTTCATTCAAAGAAAAAGAATGGCAGTGTCAGTCAAAGTAGAAATCTGTTTGGTGATTGGGTTATTTTGGTTAATTTTCGGGCATGTAATCCACACATGCCCGTTTTTTTAATTGCAACAAAAATGTTAAAGATTGTTTCCGACAATAAAATACCCTTTCTCAGGGGCGCATTGGAGTCTTTTGCGAAGGTAGAATACTATCCTGGAGCGCAAATTCAACGCCACCACTTGTATGATGCAGATGCTTTGATTGTAAGAACTCGCACTCGGTGCGATGCGCAACTCTTACAAGGGACCAAGGTTAGATTTATCGCTTCGGCAACCATTGGTCATGACCATATTGATAAGGAATTTTGTACTCAAAACGGTATCGTTTGGGCAAATGCGCCGGGCTGCAATGCCAACTCGGTAGTGCAATACATGTCGTCGGCTTTGGCAACCATCCTTCTGCGAACAGGAAAAAAATTCTGCGACATCACTTTTGGGATTGTCGGAGTTGGCAATGTTGGAAATCGCCTTTTAAATCTTTGCAAATTATTAGGCATTAAAACCTTGATAAACGACCCTCCTCGGGAGCGCATCGAGGGAAGCAATGGTTTTAGCAGTCTGCAAGAAGTGATGGCGGGTGCCGATATTATTTCCTTGCATGTACCATTAAATCCTGATGGACCGGACAAAACCTTTCATCTGGCAAATAGCGAAATGTTTAGTAAAATGCGCAAAGGGGCATGGCTCATAAATACTTCACGGGGTGAGGTGGTTGATACCATTGCATTGAAAAATGCATTGCAAGCAGGAATTATGAGAGGTGCAATTATTGATGTGTGGGAGCATGAACCCAACATTGATTTGCAATTGCTGCAAATGGTTTGTATTGCAACGCCACATATTGCCGGTTACTCTGCCGATGGTAAGGCAAATGGAACAGCAATGAGTGTGCAGGCAATAAGTCGTTTCTTTGGATTGGGAATCAACTCATGGCGTCCTTCTACTATACCCCCTGCGCCCGAAGGCATTCTAATACCCAAAAATTGCTTAACATTAGAAAACCTATTCACTCAACTAAGCTTGGCATCTTACAATATAGAAACGGATCATAGTGCCCTATTGGCAAATCCTGAGATGTTTGAGAAGCTGCGCGAAGACTACCCAATAAGGCGAGAAGCACCGGCGCACCAAGTAAACACACAGAATCTGACAGAAGAAATGAAAATTTTAACAAGGAATTTGGGATATAATGCTTGCGAAGATGACCGGTTTGTTTAATCGCCCTAAGTCCTTTGATTCGTGCTGTTATACGCATTCAATTACCTAAAATGCTCGAAAATTGTAAAACTTTACCACAACAAATGTCGTATTGCCCTTCCTGCATAGGTTCAGCTATTTACAAGGCCAATCTATGACCAGCTTCCACTCTGTTTGGAGTCTAAGATGTGTTTAAGTGGCATGTTTTTTGGTTGGAAAGGCTTATGCGATAAGCATTATTTGTGGTAATGAAAATTAAACTAATCATTCTGATAATCCTGATTATGCCCAAGGTTGCTAATGCAACCGCTCAATTTGGCGATATCCTTATATGGAAGGGCGATACTTTGCCACTTTTTTCCATGAACTTGCAACAAAAAAGT
>DMJL01000035.1:2243-6153 GCA_003451785.1 Bacteroidales bacterium | reverse complement strand
TATTGCCAAATAGCCTAAATCAACTTTTTGTTTTAGGAATTTTGCTGATTGGGATGTCCTTTAAGGCATTTGCCCAATCCACTGTGCACTTCAGACTTGATGGTGGCACAAATAGGTGGTGGTACCACCCTGGCACTTTAAATCCTTGGTGGCGAGCATCAGACTCGTGGTCTATTCGCCGCCCGGATATAAACGACGGACAGTGGGGTATAGCTCCTCTAAATTCTGGAGCTACCGGAACTGTTACCCGCACATTTGCAGTTATTGACAATAATGCGCATCTTACCATGGATGTAAACGATGCAGAGTTTCAACTAAAGAGCCTTACCTTTGGTGCATCGGCCAGTTCAAATAGAATTTTAAATGCAGTAGGTATAGGGGGAATAAACTTCGACACAGAAATTGCAAATCTATCAACTGCCATACACACATTTAATGTACCCATTATTGTGGGTGGCACAGCTGTTATCTTTAATGCAACTGCAGGCACAATGATTTTTAACCATCCTATCACCTTGGGAGCAAACACACCAACTTTCGCAGGTGCTGGCAACACAACAGTCAACGGTGTGATGTCGGGCACGGGAAGTGTAACCAAATCCGGCACCGGCACGCTTACGCTCACAGGAGCAAATACCTACACAGGCACAACCACCATCAACGGAGGCACGCTTGTGCTAAACCGCACTGCGGGCAATGCCTTGCCCGCTGCAAACAGTGTAGAAGTTAATAACGGCGGCACATTGCGCATTACGGGAGGCCCGCAAACCTTGGCAAGTTTAACTGTGAATGCAGGGGGTTCTGTGGTTGTTGAATCAGGAGCTAGTTTGGTGGTTACCGGCACCATCACCAACAATGCAGGCATAGGTGGCTTGGTGATCCACAGTGGCGCATCGCTTTTACATAATACCGCCAATGTGGCAGCTACCATGCAGCGCAATATACTAAGCGACAATGGATGGCGTTTTATCAGTTCGCCGATGGCAGCACAACCCATCCGACCCATCTTTGTGCCTGCTGGAACCACATTGCCCACCGATTTCGATTTCTTTAGGTTTGACCAATCTCATGCCACACTCCCGTGGGTAAATATAAGGGCAGCTGGCAACGCTTTGAATGCTGGCTTTGAAACAAATTTTGCTCTCGGTCGCGGATATCTGGTACAGTACGGTACTGCATATACCCCCTTACGGAGTTTTGAAGGCACTCTAAACCAAGGCGACATTTCAGTGCCTTTAGCTTTTACTACTAACAACACATGGGCTGGTTGGAACTTGTTGGGCAATCCCTATCCGAGTGCGATAGACTGGAACCTTGCGGTTCGCACTGGGTTTGCAGATAATTTTGCCTACATATATAATCCGACTTTAGGAGTTGGCGGCGGCTACGAAACCGTAAATGGTGCAACTCCGGGAGCTTTAATCGCTCCAAACCAAGGATTTTTCGTTCTAGCAAGTACTGCAGGCACCTTCACCTTCACCAACGCCATGCGCACATCCGGTACAGTGGCTTTCAAGAGCGAACCGGTTGTGGAAAACATGGTACTACGGCTTTCGCAAGGCGACTTCTACAACCAAACAACCTTAGCACTTCTACACGATAGCCGCTGGGAACGGGATCGCAACGATGCATTGAAGTTTTTCAGCTTCAACTCGGCAATGCCTCAGCTTTTTTCTCTATCTGCAGATCAGGTACAACTTGCCATCAATAGCGTGCCGACGGTGAATCAAAGCTCGGAGTTTACCTTGGGCTTGCGTGCTCCTGCCACAGCGCAATACACCCTATCATTGCAGACCAGCAATGGGTCATTTGACCAAAGAGATGTGTTTGTAAGAGACCTGCTTACAGGAGCTGTGCACAACTTGCGGCAAAACCCGCAATTTACATTCCACGCAACCCATGGCGACCATGAAGCAAGGTTTAAGGTGAGTTTCACCCAGCCAACTACCGTTGGCAATCTGCCCCAAGGCACCACAGCTATCTATGTGTATAACAACATACTGCATCTAAACTTTTCAAGCGATGAAAGCAACAGGCTACTGCAAGTATTCGACATTAGCGGTAGAGTGGTGAAAAGCCAAAGGCTGCAAGATGGCGCTAGCCAATCTATACCCTTAGCATTGGAAATGGGCACATACATTGTGCGCATTACCGATAGCAAAGGCGTAGCAACCCAGAGGGTGAAGGTGAAGTGAGTGGTCTGTAATCAGTAATCAGTAATCAGTAATCAGTGTTCGACTATCAATGAACATTATTCTGTAAAATCAAAAACATAAAAACATGAAAGCAACAAATTTGATAAAACCCATTGTATTTTCTCTCTTAGTATTTAGTGCCGTAGCATTGCTTGCAGCAGCACCTCCTCCTCCACCACCTCCTGGGCAACCTGGTGACCAACCCGTACCAGTTGGCAGTGGCTTGGTTGTGCTATCAGCATTGGGTATTGCCTTTGCAGCCAAGAAGACCTACGATTTCCGTAAGAATTTGCCAAGCAAGTAGGTCTTAAAGGATTTGATGATGCCTATCATTCTCATAGCCCACGGTTTAAACCGTGGGCTATTTTTATAAGAAGGCGATCTATTCTGGGAATTTCAAATTCTAAAAAGCAACAAGGCATTACAACCATACAACCATAACAACAATTATAACCATTACAACAATTATAACCATTACAACAATTATAACAATTACAAACCTTACAACAACTACAACCCCTACAACCAATAACCACACCGTCCAACGGGGAAATTACCTTATTGGCTGTTAGCTTTTGGCTGTTAGCTATTAGAAAAAACAGCTATTAGCCAAAAGGAGTTTGTAATGCTAAATGCAGTAAAAGCTCCTTTTCAGGAGCACAGTTTGGTTTCTTATCGCCTGATTATTTCTCCAAAGAACAAAGCATTCATAAAAAGGCGATTGGTGCCAAACCAAAATCCTCTAAAATTGGGATTAAACATAAAGGAAATAATGTTTCCGCTTCCTTTGCGGTTGACAACAATCCCGGCAGTATTTTCAGTCATGGGTAGAAATGGTGCATACACATACCCACTCAACAAGTTGTTGGTGCCAAAAGTCAGAGGATTGGCAAAAGGATTTGCGGCGGGTTTTGCAAAACCTGTACCCGAAACAAACACCGGCAACTCGCTGTTTTGAAATCCAAATCCCATAGGATGTGTAATATCTATTTTGGAGCGAAAGATGGATCCGGAAATCCTTCTTGAACCCATAAATAAACTTCGATCGGTATATGGCAACGAAATGGGATCGTCTATTTCAGGGGTTTGTGCGAACTCCATCTCTATCACATCATTTCGCTGCAACCAATTGTTGGCATTACCCATGGCAATCAAAGTGCCTCCATTGCGTATCCAAAGATTGAGCGATGCAATATCTTCTTTAGAAATATCGCTATAACCACCTGAAGGCAAAATTATGGTATTGTATCTTGTAAGATTGAGGTTTCCGAATCGAGACGGCTCTGCAATAGTTACCGGAATTTGATACCTGTAGTCCAACAAATGCCAAATTTCGCCTGCCTCGCGACTATCTACTCCCGGACCGGCCAACAAAAGTATTTCTGGTTTCTCGAGTGCTGCAAATCCACCGCTACCCAGATTTATTCCTTCTGTTGTTAGGCTTGTGGATACTGCAAAAATCTCAATTCCGGATATCCTTGCAGCATCTTGCATTAGCTCATACAACTTTTGGGATTCTACATCTTGAATTTGCGTGGGGATAAGAATACTTCCAAATCCAAATTGCATGGAATTACCTGCCATGTTCTTAGAGAATGGCGTGGTAGCAACCCGCGTACGGATATTGTTTTTTTGCAGTAGATATAATGCTTCTGGAGCATAATAATGTTTCCAATCGAAAACATAGCCAATGGCACTTTCACCTCCCACAACTT
>DMJL01000035.1:0-1867 GCA_003451785.1 Bacteroidales bacterium | reverse complement strand
TAATGGCTTAAAAGCCAAATTATAAGCCAAAGGGAAATTCCATGCCGAAACATCGTAGAAAATACTATCGGTGAATGTAGTGGGCATCTCAAATAGCGACCGTGCCAAGCGCGATTGCGGTTGGTCTAACGATACCATCCAAGCAGCCCCCGGCTCAAAAGTTTTGCCCTCGATGGTTATGGGAGCCCTTAGTTGGTTTACTTTAATCTGGTGGTCTAACAAAACTCTTAGAAAATGATGGTTGCGGGCTGGGTCGGATGCATCTCCAAACACATAAGCTTTTACCGGAAGGTTGCGGCCTTCTTCCACAGCGGTTCGGAAAAACCCACGCATGTGCTCTAACAATTCTGTACGCAAGCTTTTAGCTCCTCTTAAGGTTGAAAAAGAAATGGTAACCTGATTGCGGATGGTTTCGTGAAAGTCAACCACCCCATGTATGGTTTCTCTGCGATGCCCACGAGTGGTGGCTTGCTCAAACAGGATTCCAATACTACCCGTAAGATCGGTATAGGTTGACCCTTTGCCGGGATAGAAATCATCAAAATCTTCAAACATATAATACAGTTGCCCTTTGCTATCCATGGCCCTTGCGTGGTATTGTGCTATTGCCAAAGTAAGCTCGTTGGTTCTGCTTGGGGTGAGGGGATTTATGCGCGATGGCACCCCGGGTTGAAAGAAGTAGGTTTCATTGGGTCCAAACTCATGGAAGTCTCCGGTAACATTGGGCAACCATCGATGGTATGCTCTAACGCGGCTTGTGCTTTCGGGGTGTTGCAGTGGCAACCAATCTCTGTTGAGGTCGAACCAATAATGGTTGGTGCGCGAGCCTGGCCACACATCATGAAACTCCCTGCTATCGGGATCGGGGTTGAGGGTTCTACTGCGATGGCGATTCACCCAACTTGCAAAACGGTCTTGCCCGTCGGGGTTGAGCGATGGATCTATGATAATCACCATATTATCGAGCATGGCTTTCACCTCGGGGCTTTCCGAAGCAACCAAGTAATACGCTACCAACGGACTTGCATTGTGCGTACTCGGCTCATTGCCATGCACGCCGTACAAGAGTTTTACCACTACAGGCATCCGACTAATGTCCATTTCTGCCGACAAATTGGGATCTGCCAACAACAAATGGTTTCTACGAATCTCCTCAAGCCGTGCATGATTTGCAGGAGATGTTATAATAAGCTGCACTAAGGGGCGATGCTGATGGGAGCGACCGTATTCGTACAAAACCGCCCTATCGCTTACCGAAGCCAACTTCTTAAAATACTGATAAAGCGGGTGGTGTTGCAGATGCCATTCGCCAATCTCGAAACCAAAAAATGCTTCGGGAGTTGGAATAGCGGGATTATAGGCTTCGTCGGGGAGAAAGTAGGTGAGCGGTTTGCCAGCAGATACAGGCTGAGCAGTCATTATTGAAAACCACACAATCAGAAACGCAAAGAGTTTGGTCAAAGGATTCATAGTGGAAGGGTTTGATAATTAATGTTTTGAAGCAAAATTGCGAATTAGAATAAAAAAAGACTAACAATAACCCCCTTAAAGATTTAGGTTTATATGATTCCTAAATGCAGCAAAAAGACCATTGATACCAAATTCGATTACTCCTCTGCAAGATAACGAATTAATGTGTATTGGATTTACAAACAGCCAATAAAGTTTAATTATGGGTAATTTTTTTGATAGTAAAGATACCAGATTGCATATTACCAAAACGGATTTGGATGATCCACTTAAATGCCACAGTTAGTGTGTAAGTGCAGTAAAATTGGAAATTACCAGGGCGCAATAAGTGATATGGGTTTACTTTTGCGTTTATAACTTTCGCTATGCAACACCCCATTCTTTTGTTGGCTCCATT
>DMJL01000031.1 GCA_003451785.1 Bacteroidales bacterium | reverse complement strand
AAGAGTATCTCCAAGTATATCTCCATTCATAAGGGCGGTGATGGTTGCGTGCGCGATGTAATTGAGCAGGTAATGAAAATACAGGAATCTTGGTTTAGCGAAGATGGATTTCAATGGTAGAATTTTAAATGGGAAATATTTTCTTATTAAAATCCATTGCAGATTGCTTGCCTGCCTTTGCTCAAAAGACCGTATTCAACATGGTTTTGCCATAAAATGTGCCTTAAGAACAAAAAAAATCAATAGCCGTAATGAGAATAATGGCCGCTTTCATCTGACATTATCAAAATTAACGATCTGTTTATGAAAAAACTTTTAATCTATTTCAAGCTAATCAGGTGGCCAAATTTGCTTATTATTGCACTTATACCTATCCTTTTTCGGTTTGCTATCATCGAACCCTTGTTTGAATTACATGGATTGGAAGTGGTTCTTAGCCGTTCGCTTTTTTTTGTATTATTGCTCTCGGTGATTCTAATGACTGCATCGGGCTATGTGATAAACGATTATTTTGATTTGAGAATAGACCGAGTAAATAAAAAGCCACAAAATGTTTTTATCGGCACCCAAATTAGCAGAAGGTCGGCGATTATTTTACATTGGGTTCTCACTTTTTTAAGCGCATTAACGGGAGTTTATGTTGCATGGCAAACCCAATTTTGGTTAATCGCCATAGCCGTGGTTTCGGTAATTGCTTTATTGTCTGCCTATAGTATCTGGTTGAAAAAGTATGTATTGGCAGGCAATTTGTTGGTTGCCATTCTTGGTGGATTGCTTATTCCGCTTTTTTGGTTCGTGGAGTTGCAAGTGGCAGGAATAAATGTCTTTTTCGGTTTCGATGCCATCACCCAAGCTGCATCTGTTTGGTTTTTTGCTGTTTTTGCCTTCTTTACTACGCTTCTGCGCGAATTGATAAAAGACATTGAAGACTATGATGGAGACTTGGCCGGTGGTCGCAAAACGCTTGCAGTGTTTTATGGCCTGCAACGGGCCAAGAAAATTGCCCTTGTTGTAACCATCCTAAACCTTGCACTCCTGATTGGGTTTGTTGTCTTTTTCGTGTTTTCCGCAAAACTGCTTATTTCGATTTTCCTGGCACTGTTTGTGATTTTTCCTTTGATATTAGTAGCTCTTTGGATGCAAAAAAGCTCTAATTCATTGGAGTTTAAGCGCATGCAATATGTTTTAAAGGGAATTATGGTAGCAGGAATTCTTTCTATGATTTTCCACTTTCTGATACCAGGTGTGTGATGCAGTTTCTTGAAAAGCTTCAACAGTTTAATATTATTCTTGCTTCGCAATCGCCTCGCAGAAAAGAACTTTTAGGTGCTGCTGGTGTGCCGTTTACAGTAGGCGTAAAAACTGTATCAGAAGATTTTCCACCGCTCATGCCGCCCACAGAAGTTGCCATGTTTTTGAGCAAGAAGAAGGTTATGGCATTTTCAAAAGAATTGACCCATGAAAAAACTGTGGTCATTGCAGCCGATACCGTTGTAACCATTGGCAATGAAATCTTGAATAAGCCTTCCAATAAGAAGGAAGCCGAATATATGCTGCGCCGTCTTTCTGATAATCAGCATCAGGTGATTACCGGTGTTTGTATGGCTCACGGTGAAACAGTAAATCTGTTTGTCGAAAAAACTTCGGTTTGGTTACGCAAGTTAGACGACTGGGAAATTGAGCATTATATTAAAAATTATATGCCCTTCGACAAAGCCGGAGCCTATGGTATTCAAGAATGGATAGGGCTTGTAGCCATATCGCGCATCGAAGGTTCGTACTCCAATGTGGTAGGATTGCCGGTTGAAATAGTATATTCCGAGCTTAAGCGTTTGCTGAAATTGTAGAAAATAAATTCGTTGCTTAATTCTGATCAAAGTATCGATAATGTGCAGACTATCAGAATACTTTTTCAAATCCAATCAAATTGCAACAGGCTAATATTTTGAGTGTTGATGGTTTTTGAATAATCATTCCCGAAAAATTTCTTTGATGTTTGTGATAAAAAAGTTGCACCAATTTGAGTCGCTTATCAAAGTAAAAAAAGATAATTTCGATTGTTTTGAGCTAACAAATCTAACGGTTTATTGATGCTTGCGTTTTTCACAACGCATTAAATTGTGTTTAAATTCTGTATAGCCCTTAATGTTATAAATTTCAGTTTTACTTATTTTGTTGCAAATTTTTCAACACCGGTTTTTTTATGCCATTTAGAAATCAATCCATTGTAGCATTTCTGAAGGCTGTCCTTGGATACATCCTAAAAAGGCTATGCCCTTTTGGAGCATAGCCTTTCTAATGGACGATGATTTGCTCTATCTTCTGCTCAAATACAATTGAATGTAGTACAAAAGCGTTGCAAGCGATGCCAATGCCGCAACTACATATGTAAGAGCAGCCCACTTCAGTGCATCTTTAGCATCGTGGTGTTCTTCGCCACGGGTCATTCCTGTGCTGGTAAGCCATGCCAATGCTCGTTTGGTGGCATCGAATTCCACTGGAAGTGTAACAAAACTAAACAATGTAGTACCTGCAAACATTATGATCCCGGCAAGCAAAATTCCAGGAAACATTTCCATAGTGAAAACACCCGCCAGAAGCACCCATTGCATATACCTTGAACTTACACTGATAACAGGGACTAACTTAGAACGCATGGTGAGAAATGAATATGCAGTGGCATGTTGCACAGCATGACCACATTCGTGTGCTGCAACAGCAGCAGCGGCTACGCTCCGCCCATTATAGACTTCGGGGCTAAGATTTACTGTGCGGTCAATTGGGTTGTAATGGTCGGTCAATCTACCTGGTACCGAAAGTATCCTTACACCCTCTACGCCGCAATCCTGCAGCATCTTTTCGGCTATCTCTTTTCCAGAAAGACCAACCCTAAGACCAACTTTCGAATATTTGCGAAACTTAGACTTCAAACGGCTGGATACCAGCCAGCTCAAAAGCATAAAGCCAATTAATATAATCCAAATCGAAGGCATGGTACATGAATTTAATGATGAAATAAGATTTTCGAGTCAAAGGTAAGCAAAAACAAAGCCAGCAATGTATTTATGCCA
>DMJL01000059.1 GCA_003451785.1 Bacteroidales bacterium | reverse complement strand
TGATCTTGCAAACTAACCATTTCTAACAGTTCCTGCTTCTGGGTATTGGAAATATTAAGATTCGATGCAATAAAATTTATAAGAAAAACCGGGCTATCAATGTTTTGGAGTGCAAAGGATGCTTCGGTGGGAATATTGGGAGAAAGTTTTACGATTTGCAAAGCCAAATCCGTGATAGTAGCAATTAATGCCTTAAATTGCTGGTCAGATTTATGCTTTGATGGTTTATCAAATGCTTCGACCTCGCACTGGAAGTAGGGTTCAGCATTGATGAGCGTTAGCAACTCAAGCCGCTTTTTCCCTTGTATAATAACCGTGGTAGAACCGTCGGGCATTTGTAGAACTTTCAGAATATTGGCAAAAGTTCCCACTTTATACAAATCGTCGAAAACCGGTTCTTCTATTTCTGCATCCTTTTGGGAAACCACAGCGATGATTTTGTTTTTCTTATAAACATCGCGCACTAGTTTTATAGATTTTTCGCGATTTACCGTAATGGGCATTACTACACCAGGAAAAAGAACCATATTGCGAAGCGGCAAAACAGGCAACGAGGAAGGTATCTTCTCTTCTGCCCAAAGTTGCTCTTCTTCCAAGCTCAACAGGGGAATAAATTCGCTATCGGCATCCAGCATTTCCGAAAATTGCAAGGAATTTTTGCTGAAAAAATTATCCATATTTTAATTTTAATGTCAGAATGTCAGTAATTTATTTTAATGCACACGCATACCATTTACAACAACAAAGTTTGCACAACAAGGTTTAAAAGCAATCCATTAGTTTTAAACATGTTGTAGAAAACTCCTTGAAATGCAAAAGGTGCAACAAAAAATCGGTGCACTATTACAATGTTTGTGCCAATAGACCGATTAGAATCGCAAGAAAGTTTTGTTAGCCATTTTGGTCTTGGTGGTACAACGACCGCAAAATTTCTTCTTCCTCTGCGGATAGCTCAAGACCTCTGCGAGCATGTGTTAACCGTTCGGTGGCTAACACCTTTTCAATATCAACTGTGCTATAGCCTGAAGGACCACCAAATGTAAAGGATGGGATATAGTTTTTCATGTATCCTGCACCAAAGATTTGCGCACCAACGCCTACAACTGTACCGGTATTAAACATTGTGTTAATGCCGCATTTAGCATAATCGCCCATAAATGTGCCACAGAAAGTTTGTCGAGTGTTTGTAAATCCGTTTTCAACATAGCTCCACAATCTTACAGCGGAATAATTGTTTTTGAGGTTAGAAGTATTGGTATCCGCACCAATATTGCACCATTCGCCAATTACGCTATGCCCCAAAAATCCATCGTGGCCTTTGTTGGAGTATCCAAAGAAAAGGGAATCCGAAACCTCGCCGCCAACTTTGCAATGAGGTCCAATCACAGTATTTCCATAAATCTTTGCCCCAAGTTTTATAGTCGAATTATCGCAAAGCACAAGGGGACCCCGCAAAATTGCCCCATCCATTACATGGGATTTCTTACCCAAATACACTGGCCCTTCTGAGGCATTTATCATAGCCATCTCCAATTTGGCACCTTCCTCTACAAATACATTTTCGGGAGCAATCACCCTAACATGCTCAGGGATAGGCATACTGGTGCGTCCCTTGGTTATCAGTGCATAGTCGTGATTTATGGAATTGTTTATCAAATTTACGATATCCATCAAATGGCTGACTCTGGATAGGGTTTCGGCATACTCAACAGGCTCAATGTTTTCAAATCCATCTGAACCCACATGATCCCCTTCCATATCATTTTCCCCTACCCTATATGCGATTAGTAGTTCATTTTGAACAAGGGTCTGATTGGGCAGCAAAGCTTGTATAGCAGCAATAAGCTTGGCATCTGGCAATATACTTGCATTGATTAGGGTATTGTCAATACCTTTCACTAAAGGAAATCTACGAGAAAGGTAATCCTGTGTGAGGGTGCTGGTTTTGCTACCTAAATACATTTCCCACCTTTGGCGAATAGTGAAAATGCCCAATCGAATATCTGCAAGAGGCCTTGTGAATGTGAAGGGCAACATTTGATTCCGTGCGTTGTCGCTAAAGAGTATGTAGTTCATGATTAATGGGGTTTTGTTTTTGACTTAAAATCCGGGTTAAAGATAGGCATAAACAAAAAAAGCCCTTATATAAGGGCTAACAAAATATTATACAAAAAGCAATTTATTTCTGCTTCAGATGCTTCTGATACTTGGTACGGAATTTATCTACTCTACCAGCGGTGTCAACCAATTGCTGCTTTCCTGTGTAGAAAGGGTGCGAGGTGTGCGAAATTTCCAATTTCACAAGTGGGTACTCCTTGCCATCTTCCCAAACAATGGTATCTTTTGTGTTTGCAGTAGAACTGGTAAGAAAAGTGTAGTCGTTCGACATGTCTTTGAAAACGACTAAGCGGTAATTTTTTGGATGAATATCCTTTTTCATTTGAAAATAATTTGGTTAATTCGTTCAAATGGAATGCGCCACAGAGTTATCATACCTAAAACGGGTATAATTTTTTTTTCTGTGATTTATTACATTGTTCAAAAATGTGATTATTAAAAGCCCCTCTTAATCCAAAACTCAAATCTCAAAAACCCGATTTTTTTTGCTTTAATGGATTGTTGAATCCCATTTTTTTGCAAATCAAAACTTTAAATCGCACCAATTTGTGAAAAACCCGATATTGAGATATAAGTTTTCAGGACGGCAAAATTAATAAAATTTTTATTAGCTCAGCGATTAATTTGCAATATTTTTTTGAGCAATTTTGGATGAATCGCAAAGGGCAAATGGTAGTATTGCCCTTTGCGATTCTACGATTATTCCAGAGTATTTACAACAAGTCCGCTACGGAGTTTTGGCTCAAACCATGTAGTCTTGGGCGGCATTATATTGCCCGAATCTGCAATATCAAACAATTGCTTCATGCTCACCGGATAAAGTGCAAATGCAACTGCCATTTCGCCGCTATCAACTCTGCGCTTCAGTTCTTCTAAGCCTCTAATGCCACCAACAAAGTCTATCCGCTTATCGGTACGAAGATTCTTGATGCCCAATACTTCGTCCAAAACTAAGTTGGACAAAATGGTAACATCAAGAACACCGATGGGGTCGTTGTCGTCGTATGTGTTTCGTTTAGCCTCAAGAGCATACCAATTTCCATTGAGATACATACTGAAAACATGCAACTGCTGTGGCTTGAAAATATCTGCACCTTTGCACTGAATATTAAAATTCTTGCTCAACTTTTCTAAAAAATCGGCTTCAGTCAGTCCATTGAGATCTGCTACAACACGGTTGTAATCTATGATGGTAAGTTGGTTGTCTGGGAATAATACCGCCAAAAAGTAGTTGTAGTTTTCGTCGCCGGTATGATTTGGATTTTGTGCTTTTTTTTCTGCTCCAACCAAGGCGGCGGCAGCTGTACGGTGATGACCATCAGCAACATAGAATTCTTTGACATCAGCAAAATGCTTCTCCAAAATGGCATTTGTGGGAGCATCGTAAATTACCCACAACTTATGACCGAAACCGTCGTCGGCAACAAAATCGTATTCCGGCTGTTGCTTTGAAGTTATTTGCGCTACAATGGCATCAATTGCAGGCTCGGCTCGGTAGGTGAAAAAAACCGGTTCGGCATTGGCATTCAGTACCCGCACATGCTTCATACGGTCTTCTTCTTTATCGGGTCGGGTGAGTTCGTGCTTTTTGATAATCCCATTCAAGTAGTCTTCTACTCCTGCGCAACCCATCACACCATATTGTATCTTGGAACCCCAAGTTTGCGCATAAACATAGAATCTGGGTTCAGGGTCTCTTACAAGATAGCCCTTCTGTTTGAAGGCTTCAAAATTCTCAACCGCTTTGTCGTAAACCTGCTGCGAATAAAGATTTATGCCAACGGGAAGTTCTATTTCGGGCTTCACTACCCTCAAAAAACTATAGGGATTGTCAGCTGCTTCAACTCTGGCCTCAGCCGAATCGAGCACATCATAAGGCCTGGATGCCAATTGTTGGGCTATGTTTTGCGGTGGTCGCCAGCCCTTGAAAGGTTTTAGAATTGCCATATTTCTACTGTATAATTTTTGTTTGTGATATAATTGCTTTAAAAATACAAGAGTCAAAAAAACTAATTAACAGAGCATTAGTTCGCAAAATTGTTTGCATCCTCCAATTATTAACCAAAATTGCAATATGTAAAGAACCTTACAATATTGCATGGATAATAAACAAATTAAGTGATTTATGCCCTTTTTCTTTAGAATTAAGGGCAGCCACTTTGGCTACCCTTAACTAAATTGTTACTTATTTACTTGGAAAGTTTTATCTCCGGTTAGGAAAAAGGCTACAATCTGCTTTGCGGCGGCAATACCCGCATTGATGTTTGCTTCACTAGTTTGCGCTCCCATTTTCTTAGCAGTGAAAACTACCCTACCTGGGAATTTGGTTTCAAACTCTGCTGCAGCATCGGGTGCTACATCCGATACAAAGAAGAGATCTGTACGCTCTTCCATCAGCTTTATCATGCCAGGCTCATCAATCACTTCTTTGCGAGCTGTATTAACAAGCATTCCTTTCTTGGGCAGCAATTTAAGCAAATCGTAATTGATAGATTTCTTGGTGCTTGCATTTGCAGGTATATGCAAAGAGATATACTGACAAGTTTTGTAGAGTTCCTCGGCCGTGCCACATGGAATGATTCCATCGTTTTTCATTGCCTCTTCGCTTACAAAAGGATCGAATGCAAATATCTTCATTCCAAAGCCTTTTGCAATTTCGGCAACATATTTTCCTACATTTCCATAGGCATGAATACCAAGGGTTTTGCCCCTTAGCTCGGTGCCTGATGCGCCACTGAATGCCCCTCTAATGCCATACAGCATCATTCCAAAGGCAAGTTCGGCCACTGCATTGGAATTTTGCCCGGGCGTGTTCATTGCCACCACTCCATGCTCCGTGCATGCCTGCAAATCA
>DMJL01000002.1 GCA_003451785.1 Bacteroidales bacterium | reverse complement strand
CAAAAACTTTTTCCTGAAGGCGAGCAATTCGATAATGCTTTTAGAACATTAAAGCGCATCGAATTTTCTGTGGCTAGATATATTGGCGTGAAGACTATGATCAGTTTTTGCACAGCCTTGCTGAGTTATATCGTTTTTGAGATTGTGGGGATTGACTTTCCGGTGTTTTGGGCATTTATGATTTTTGTGCTCAATTACATACCTGCAATAGGTTCGATTATAGCTACACTGCTTCCAGTAGCATTCAGTATGCTTCAGTTTGGCGATTTTGTGCCGGGGATTGTCTTGCTGCTTTCTGTTGGAACGATTCAATTCTTTATAGGAAACTTTCTCGACCCCAAAATTATGGGCGATAATGTGAATCTCAGTCCATTAATAATCATCTTGTCTTTGTCGTTCTGGGGTGCTATCTGGGGGGTTACCGGAGCGATCCTTAGTGTGCCCATCACCGTGGTAGTGGTTATCATACTTTCTAAGTTTCCTAAAACTCAGCCCATAGCTATTCTGCTTTCTGGAAAAGGGGAAGTAAAATAAAGGGCATTTCCCCTTTTGCGGAGCATTAGGTTGGAACTACTTCCTGCAAGATGCAAGTTTGATGCTTTCCTGATTTTGATTTGTAAAATATGGAGTGGTTTGGATGACCAAAATACCCCAACTAATCACCAGGCTGATGTACGCTGCCTTCTTCCGCCAAAAAGGTATTGGGAAATATTTCTCGGGCCTCTTGCAACAATACTTCCAAGTCGGAATACCGTGCTGAGATATGCCCGATTAGCAATTTGCCAACCTGAGCATAATGGGCAATTTGAGCCGCCTCTGTGGTGGTAGAGTGTTTTTTAGCAGCTGCAATTTCCCACATTTCTTTCAGAAATGTTGCCTCATGATACAGAAGGTCAACCCCCTGTATTTGGTCTAAAAATTTGTGGGTAAATGCCGTATCGCTGCATAAGGCATACGATCTGGCTTTATATCCCGGTAGTGTTATTTCGTGGTTTGCATATAGTTTGCCTTGCTCATCCACATAATCATCACCTGCCTTTATTTCTTTTATCAGTTTTTGTGGGATGTTGTGCTGCAAAACAAATTCCTTTTTTATGTTTCGCAAGGGAGATTTTTCTTTGAATAAGAATCCAAAAGTAGGCAAGCGATGATCCATTTCAAGGGTTGTAACCGAAATATTATTGTCTTCGTAAATCACTTCTCTGCCTTCAGAAAGTTCATTAAAGTGAATATCGAACATAGGTGTCAAGCTCGAAACAGCAAATTGCAGTTCTATAATTTCCTTAAGCCCGGCAGGTGCATAAATTTGCAAGTTTTTTTTTCGGCCAAGCAAGTGCATAGTGAAAAGCAATCCTGGCAAACCCAAATAATGATCTCCATGCAGATGGCTTATGAAAATGTGATCTATTTTGAGCATTGGCAATTTAAACCTACGAAGCTGCATTTGGGTGCCTTCGCCACAATCGGCAAGAAAAAACTTGTTGTGGCAGTGTAGTAGTTGCGAGCTTGTATATCGCTGCGATGTTGGCAGTGCAGCAGATGCCCCCAAAATATGTATGTCGAATTTTCTGTACATAGAGCTTTCCTTAGCTTTCGTAAGTTCCTTTTTTTAGCATTATCCCATCTTTCACCATTAGGTTGCCCATGGCCACTAAGTGCATTAGATTAATTTGGGAATCGAAAATTGCCAAATCTGCATCCAAGCCAACTTCAATCCTTCCTTTTTGATGAAGCCCAAAGATTTTGGCCACATTGATAGTTGCCACCGATACTGCCGTAGGTATGTCAATACCTTCGAGTAGAATACAGTCGCGCACTTCGTTTAGCAAGGAAATGGGATAACCCATTTCGAGTTTCAGAAGTTTTCCGTTGGAGTCGAATCGCGGTAAGGAGCCAAAACCATCACTGCTCATGGTAATATGATTGCTGGGTACTCCAGCCTGTAAAAGTTCGGCAACTGCCCGCGATGGCTTTAGCTCCTCCACTGGAAAAAATGGATACGATGCGGTGGTGATATCAATGTATCCCAACTTTCCATACTTCTTGGCTTCTTCAAGAATGTGATGGTTGCGGTTGCAATGGGTGGGGAGAAACTGTGTGAGTCGTAATTCGCTGGTTTGTGCAACTTCATACAATGGTCTGAAGGGATCATGGGCATCGCCAAGATGGATGATCACCGTACCTTGCTTACCGCCAAGCATACCACCTATCCTCGATTGCGATGCTACCCTCTTGAGTTTGTCGGTTGTGGGGCACGACGATCGGTGGTCAGAAATTGCAATTTCTCCAGTGCCAATTACTTCATCAAACATAGCAATATCTTTGGCAATATCGCCAGTAAGGGTAGGCACTGGCACTTGATAGGAACCTGTTACCATATAGGCACTAACACCTTCTTGGCGCAGGGCTTTTACCTTCATGAGTAGTGATTCCAAGCTGCGAGTAACGCCATCGGTGCCTTGGCAACCAACTACTGTGGTAACCGCCGCCTCCAGCATTTTGCTCAGGTGCATTTCGGGGGTGCGTGTAGCAGGACCGCCTTCGCCACCGGCTCCCGCAATATGCACATGGGCATCTATCAGGCCAGGCATTAGCAACAGACCATCGCAGCAAATCTCTGAAATTGCAGGAATTTCTCCGGCAGTTATTCGGTCTTCAATGGCCACAATTTTGGTGCCTGCAATTAACACATCCTTCTTGCCCATTGGCTCCGGAGCAAATACTGTGCAAGATCTTAAAAGTATCATAAGTCTAATGTTTTAAATGATGCACTACCCCTGGTTTAACCCCCTATTTTT
>DMJL01000105.1 GCA_003451785.1 Bacteroidales bacterium | reverse complement strand
ATGAAGGCTTCCTACCGGGAAACCAGTTTGGGAGGGCTTGCAGTGCAATTTTCTAATACTGCAAGAAAGGTCTAATAGATTTATCTATGGCGTTGCTAAAGTTAGCATGATAGATAAAGTCTAAAACATTTTGCCATCTTGAAGCTAATAGGGAATTTTGGGAGATATTGTTTGAAAAAGCAAACCGTCCCCAATCCTGCAATTCTCTTGTTGAGATACATCTACCAGTGTCAATATTGAACGATATTGGGGAGATTTTACCGCAATGAACGCAAAGTAAAATTGCAAAGAACGCAAAGAACTTGCATAAGCAAACGCTCCAAAATGCGTTCGCCCGATGGGTTTAAATTCTTTTGTAAGGGCTTGGTTAGGATTTCTATTTTTGGAGTTGGAACACGCGATATCCAGGGACTAAAAATTGTACCGAATGCCCGTAAACAGCGAATAACTGTAGGGTACCGCTCTGCCGAAATGTACGAACTCGTTAATTATTGGGAAGAAGAAATACTGTGCAGTTGGCTCCAAATGCAATGTAAGGTTTGGTGCGATGGGCAGCTCTAATACTAATCCAACTACCCCTTCAAAATTAAACTTCCTTATTCCGTAAGTTTCACCAATAGATTGATTGAAAAGCGATTCGCCTGGAAATACTTGGTTGCTAACTAAGTAATTTGCAGCTACCCCGCCTTTGACATGGATTGCCCAATTTCTTTGGTGGAGCAGAAATCTACCTATTAACGGCAATTCTACAAAGCCAAACACCTGTGTAAGTCCCTGATTTGTAAGATTTAGCGATAGCGGGTTTTGAGCCATTCGCTTGGTAGTGATTACCCGTTGAGCCTCCTTGTCGGAAAAATACATTCGGTTTTCGTTGAGCCTAATAAATCCGTGCGAAGTGATAACGGTTTGCGGGTGACCTAATGGCGAATTGGGATTTTGGATAAAGAGCGGAATAAGGTTGGGGTGTTCATAAATATCAATGCTATTTACAAATTGACCGACTGTGGAGTAGTTCAATCCAGTTTGGAAACTAAAACGCGACTGCCCCCTCACTACAACTGAAATACCGGCATCGAAGGTTATGATTTCATTTTCGAGTCGCGCAAAAGAAATATTTGCAAAATGATTTGGTCCGTAGGATAGTGTTCTGAAATTGTTTTGAATGGCCAGATGACTTCCAACACTCAAACGCACTGCCGGTTGCGAGCGATTGGATCTATTCAGTTGAGGCTCTGTAAATGCTTCAGCCAAAATCGTTGAAGGAGCATTTATTATGAAAGATGGTTGTGCGGTTAGTGTCCTGGGAGCAGAAATAGTCCGTTCAGCCAATTGAGGGAGCGAGGGAGTTATCGGTTTGGGTGCGAGGTTGGGGATGGCAGCAGTGGGTATTCGTGCAATTTTGTTTTTAGAAAGATTGGTTTTAGTATTTGCTTTGGCTAAAACTGGATAGGCATTTTCCTGAATATTAGGTTTGTCTGTAATTGCTGGCATGCTACCAATCGGAGTGCCGGATTGCGATACTGCGGGGTTTTGCGATTCGATGATCTGATGGGTTCTATTGGCAACAAAGTACAACCAAGCCGTTGTAGAAAATAGGAGCGCAAGACCTGCAGCCATTAAAATGACTTTTGTGTAATTTTTGGGAGCGGGTTTGTACGGGAGTTCATCCACAATATTGTACCATACTTTCAAAGGCGGCACAGGCTCAAAATCGCTGAATCTGTCCTTTGCAATGGAATCAATATTGTTTTTACTTTCTTTCATTTTTGCTACACAACTTTTTGCAACATTTTCTCATCCTTTAGAAGCCATTGTTGTAGCAGATGCCTTGCCCTGCTTAGATTGGAGCGAGATGTGGATTCCGATATTCCCAAAAACTCGCCAATCTCTTTATGATTATATCCTTCAATCGCACTTAGGTTGAAAACCATTCGATACTGGTCAGGTAATTCCTGTATTTGTGCAAGCAGCTCATCTAAGCCCACATTGCCCGGTCCATCGTTATCAAAACAGTATCCTGTGATTTCCCAAATTGTGTCGGGGCTAATGTGGCTTATCACATTTCGATATTTCTCGATTGCTGTGTTGATCATGATTTTTCTAATCCAACCTTCGAGACTCCCCTGCCATTTAAACAAATGCAAATTGTTGAAGGCTTTTATAAAACCCTCTTGGAGAATGTCTTGTGCATCGTGTTCATTTGATGCAAAACGAAGGCAAATTCCATACATTTTTGCAGCAAACATCGAGTAAAGCTTGTGTTGATCGGCTTTACTATGATTTATGCAGCCCTTTACAATTTCTTTAAGGGTTTCCAAATGAAAGGCGTTTTGATTTACACAAAGATAACAAATTCATTCAAAACTACAATCTTTGCAAAAAAACCGAAAAGCTGACCACTTGAATGAACTTCCTTAAAAACAAAAAAGTCAGGCTGCCCTGACTTTTTTGCTCCCAAGTTTAAAAACACTATTGTTAGTTGATTTATTTCAAAAGTTTCAGGGAAATGGCCGCTGGTTTGGTTGATTGGTTAGGTTTGGTTAATCCTATGTCTTTACAAAGACTGGACTTGGTTTTGCGGCCATTGCCATGTACCCTGAAACAAAAAAATCGTTAGTCAGCTAAACAAAGGGATCGCGCCTTCAGAGGAAGAAACCCTTGTGCTGTATCCAAAGTTTAAAGAGCGTACGAACGGAATTCATAGTATAAGACGGTGATTCGTTGCGTTTCGCTGCGTGTACCTGAAAAATTTTTTCTACTCGCCCCCTAATTTTACAAAATCCAACATAAGATCCATATCCACGCTGGTTATTCCAAAGGTTGACAGATATTTTCGGTCGTTATCAAATGTTTGTTGAAATTCCTTTAAATCGACAGATTTCTCTACACTTTTTAGGTAGTAGCTAAGTGCTATATTAGGTTTTCCATTGCACCAATAAACATGTGCCAGATTGAGAAGGTCGTGTGGATTGCCGGGCTGTTCGGCAAGTAGTCGTTCCAAGTAATCTTTGGCGGTTTCAAACTTGCCCAGCAAAAACGAGCACCATGCCAAGGGTCTTCTGATGCGATGGTTCTCTGGTGCAAGCACTTCAATTTTGAAATAATACTCCAAAGCTTCTTCAAAACGCTCAAGATGCACCAAGCATTGCCCAATATTGGATTGTACGCTCATATCGTCGGGTCGAAGCCTTTCCAATTGTTTGTAGTAGAATAATGCTTCTTCCCATTTATTAAGGGTTTTGCTGCAAAATGCTAACTTGCTGATAATCCACGGCTTGTCAGAATTTATCAAGTCGGCTTTGAGATAATAGGAATACGCTTCTTGAAATTGCCCCGACTTTTCATAACAAAAAGCAATTTTTTCAAAAAGCTCAATATTATCGCTTTGATTTTCGATTATTCCCAAGTACACCTTTAGTGCTTCGGGGTAGAATTTCTTGTCGAAATAAAGCTCGGCAATATT
>DMJL01000087.1 GCA_003451785.1 Bacteroidales bacterium | reverse complement strand
GATTGTATTATGCCATTAAGCATTGCATCGGTTTTGGAAAAAGAATCATTCAGCAAGGAAGATTTGGTGCTTTTGTTGTTGACCGAAGGCGATGACCGTAAACTACTTTTTGAAAAAGCAGCAAAAACTAAGCTTGAATTTGTTGGCAATAAAGTTTACTACAGGGGGTTGATTGAATTTTCTAATATTTGCAACAAAAACTGTCTGTATTGCGGTATCCGTTCGGGTAGTTCTGAAGTTAGCCGCTACCAAGTTTTGCCCCAAGAAGTGTTGGATGCAGCAAAGTATGCCCACGACAACAAATATGGTAGTCTGGTTATTCAATCGGGCGAAAGGAGTAGCAAAAAGTTTGTAGATACTATTACCGATTTGGTATGCCGCATCAAAGACCTTAGCCAGGGTCAATTGGGAATTACTCTATCCATGGGTGAGCAAACTGAGGATACCTACAAGCAATGGTTCGATGCTGGTGCCCATCGCTACTTGCTCCGTATTGAGGTATCCAATCCGGTTTTATACGGCAAATATCACCCCGAAAACAAATCGCATAATTATTTCGCTCGATTGCAATGCTTGCATTTGTTGCGAAAAATTGGGTATCAGGTAGGTAGCGGCACAATGATAGGGTTGCCTTTTCAAACCCATGAAGACTTGGCCGACGATCTCCTTTTTTTTCGCACCAACGATATTGATATGGTGGGAATGGGTCCGTATATCGAACATGAAAACACTCCCCTATATCGTTTTAAAGACCAATTGCTGCCTCGCCTTACACGCTTTGAACTAAGTCTCAAGATGGTAGCTATTCTTCGCATCATGATGAAAGACATCAACATAGCTGCCACAACCGCCATGCAAGCCATAGACCCCATGGGGAGAGAGAAAGCAATAAAGGTAGGGGCAAACATTATTATGCCCAACCTTACACCCACAAAGTATAGGCAGGATTATTTGCTGTATGAAGATAAACCCTGCATAGATGAAGATGCCGATGATTGCTCCAAATGCCTCGAAGCCCGCATACACATGGCAGGCGCAAAAGTGGGATTTGGGGAATGGGGTGATTCTAAACATTTTGAAAAACGCAATTCATAATAAAGTCTTATTTTAATGATAGAAAAAATGATAAACAGAGACCCCAAACGACCGGATACCGAAGTATTGGACATTAATCAAAGCGTAAAATGGATAGGCATTTTGGATTACGATATCGTAACCTTCGATGTTGTAATGACCACCGAGTATGGCACTACCTACAATTCCTACTTTATTGACGCCGAGAAAAAAACTATTGTTGAAACATCCAAAGCAGGATTTTGGGATGTATATCTCGAGAAAATTAAAAAAGTTGTAGATCCGGCAGATTTAGACTACATCGTGCTCAACCACACTGAACCCGATCATAGTGGCAATCTTGGTCGCCTGCTCGAAGTGGCACCCAATGCTACCGTAGTGGCAAGTAGAATAGGAATTGAGTATCTCAAAGATCAATTTGGAAAGCCTTTTAAGCACATTATTGCAAAGGATGGAGATATTCTCAATCTGGGTAATAAAACCCTGAAGTTTATCTCAGCACCAAACTTGCACTGGCCCGATTCTATGTACACCTATCTGCAGGAAGATAAATTCTTGTTTACCTGCGATTCATTTGGAAGCCATTTTGCTCACCACAAAATGTACGACAATCAAGTAGGCGATTATCATGAGGCTTTTAAGTACTATTTTGATGTGATTCTAAAACCGTTTAGCAAGTTTATGCTAAAGGCTATTGAGAAAATTAGGCCATTGGATATAAATGCTGTGCTTACAGGACATGGACCACTTCTGCTCAATGATTGGAAATACTGGGTGGACCTTTCAGAGAGATATGCTAAAGAAGCCCTGGCTGCACCCCAAAGCAACTATGTTTTTGTACCCTATGTTTCGGCCTACAAAAACACCGGCAAGATGGCTGAAGCTATTGCCGAAGGGATAAAAAGTGCTGGCGATTTTGATGTAGAAGTTGCGGATATTGAGCACATGTCGTTGGGCGATATTGATGAGAGACTCACTCGTTGTCAAGGTCTTATAGTAGGTTGCCCAACCATAAATCAGAATATCTTACTACCCATCTACAGACTATTTGCATTGATTAGCCCTATTCGCGATAAGGGTAAAATAGGCGGGTCTTTTGGCTCCTATGGCTGGAGCGGCGAAAATGCAAAGATTATAAACCCTATTTTGACCAACCTGAAACTTCAGGTTATGGATGAGGGTGTGTTTTTTAAGTTCTCACCCCACGAAGAAGAATACAAACAAGGATTTGAATATGGGCGCGCCATAGGCGAAAAGATTCTGGCCGCAAATTAGGGTTTCCTACCCCAACTACACATCGCTTTCTTTAGCATGTTTGTCATGCTCGATTCAGTGAAACATCAAAATTTGGTCTAAAACGAATATTGGGCGGAATTTAAAATTCTGCCCAATATCGTTTTACCAATCCACCAATCCACCAATCCATTCGGCAGATGAAATTCCGCTGTCATTGCCCAACTATATCCCACGATTAAATCCGTGCGCTATTAGTGATGCTCATTGTATCACGATATGTTAGCTGTTCTGCTCATTAAAT
>DMJL01000199.1 GCA_003451785.1 Bacteroidales bacterium | reverse complement strand
GTTGTCGGTTTTTATTTGAAAAAAACCTTTTTGAAAATGGTTTTCTTCATAAGCGGCTTGTACCTTTTGATAATGAACTTTTTGCCTGAAAGTACGGTAGTAACCTTGATTGGCATTGTGCTATTGTTGGTTTCCATAAGCCTAATGCGTTATAGTCCAGAGGTTAAAGAATCATTTTTTAAATAATTGGCTGCTTGATTACAGAGTGGTTGGTTTTGCAGGGTTTTTTACCACAAAGGGAGATAAGTATTTCGCAGAGTACGCTTATTTTTTCTTAGCTTTCTTTTCGATTTACCTTCTGTTCATTACAAAAAGGCTTCATCTTAATCGGTTAATATTAACACCAACCTAAGAATTAGAAAAGTTGCACAAAAAAGCAAAATTTAGGGGCAATGCGGCATGAAAATTTCATCGGCAATTATCCTGTAACTTTTTTAGCACAAATATCTTTTCCGCTAATTAAAATAACATCAACAAAATAAAATCAGATTTTCTCAGAAGGCATCCACAAGAAAAAATCTGACAAAAAAGAAATGTGCTATTGTCTTCTTGAAGGCAGATTATAGAAAACAGCAAAGCGCAATTCGATACTTCTGTTGTGGGTTCTCCACATAAATTCAGGACTATCGGGCATACGCTTATGAATATTATGCAACCCCCATGTGAGGCGCAAACCTGGAGAAAAGGTGAAATTGCCAGTCATCTCAATATCTATTCCCTGACCTAAAATAAGTCCGTAGTCAATATTTTGGTAATAAGATACTTGGTCAAATATTTCACCGTCAATTGCTTCGTAGGCGTTGTTGAGACCTGCAAAGTAAAATCCAAAAGTAGTGTTTAATCTCACGGTGTTTTGCCCAATAGCCCACCTCCTACCCAGATAATTGCCTAATACTTCGCCATGTATATAGTTGAGATTTATGTCTTTGCGGCTAAAGCGTCCGTAGATATACTGCATATACGATTGTCCGATATTTGAGGAAAACGATAATCCTGCTTCAAGCTCTATTCGCGGAGCAGCCTGATATCTGATATTGAACGCCATATCGGGAATAAGACTCACCTTTGCTCTATGACCGTTGTATCCGGTAATTGCCAAAAATGTTTGATTACTGAATAGCCAAGTGTTTTTTACACCCAAGGAAAGCCCAAGGCTAAGATTGTTCCCTAAGAATGTGTCATCTGCAATAATGGAATGCGTTAGGTTTGTAGGTACTGGAATATTCAGCCTATTTGCAATTTGTTCAGGTAGAGAAAAATGCCTATCCTTTGCAGATAGATTGGGTTGCTCCACCAACGCCAGTTGTCTATTTTGGAGATTAAGTTGAACGGGTTTTTGCCCTGAAGTGTAAAGGTAGTTCACAACGAACTCAGAAGCTAATTCTTCATCCGAAATCATTGAAACATCGTCTATTACGGCTAATTGTACACGATTTATGGGTAAAGCTTCTTCACCAAAATTTGGCGGAAGTATTTCTGCAATTGAGGGTTCTAAAGCTTCGGTTACAACTGGCTCGTTGGCATCTGCTATTTGCTTTTGCGAAAGCCTTTGGGTAAACATCCATGTGCCCATTCCTATAGTAGCAATAATTGCAATCACAGCCACAGCTCTTAGTACAAAAGGCCAAAGGATGATGGTGTTTTCAGACCCACTCAGGTTGGCTTCAACTCTTTTCCATACTTCATCTACATCCAAAGATTGCTGAACAGCTTCCCAGCCCCCTTCAGGAGATTTTTCTTGTTTTTGCGCTAATTGTTGGCGATAAAGTTCAATCCATTTGGAATCCAAACCCGATTCTATGCTCTCCCATAATTCGTCGGGTGCGGGCTGAGATTGTGCGCTAAGCTGGTCTTGATATACGGCAATAAAAGGGGCATCGAGTTTTCGCTCAATACTATCCCATAAATCTTCCGGAGCTTGCGCATTTTGCCCATGCAGTTGCTGTGTGTAATTGGCAATAAGTTCTGAATCGAGCTTCCGGTCAATAGCATCCCAGAGGCCTTCCGGAGCCTTTTCAGAACCTTTTTCAGAGAGTTCTTTGTAGCGTTTTATGCGTTCTTCTTCGGTCATTATTGCACTACATTTCTACCCATTGTTGCAAAAATTGTCGGGCACGGCTATACTGAGATTTCGATGTGCCTTCTGATATCTCAAGCTTTGTGGCAATTTCTTTGTGCGAATATCCTTCGAGAGCAAAAAGGTTGAAAACCAATCGAGCACCTTCGGGCAATCTGTTTACGGCGGCAACAATATCCTTCAATCCAAGGTTAGTTCCGTTGGTTGTGGTTTGCAATTGCATATCACTTATTGTTTCAATATCCACCAAAGCCCTATGCCCATTTTTTCTCCTAAGGTAATCCAAAGCAGTATTCACCACTATGCGGCGCACCCAACCCCTAAGTGAGCCACTACTTTGGTATTGGCTTATATTCTTAAACACTTTTATAAATGCATCCTGCAATATATCCTTCACGGCATCTCTATCCGATTCGTATATAAGACAAACATTATACATTTCGTCGGCAAAAAGTCTATAAAGGCGTTCTTGTTCCCTTCGATCGTTATTTATACAACCTCTTATTAGGGTTTCTTCTGCCAAATCTATTGTTTGAACTTGCATTCCGTAAAAATTACATCACCTAATAAATGCTCTCAAATTCCTGCTTAAACTCAACAATAAAAGATTGTAAAGCTCTGGATTAACATCACTAGA
>DMJL01000137.1 GCA_003451785.1 Bacteroidales bacterium | reverse complement strand
CCATGGCCAAGCACGCCTGCTGTGTGGAGGCCTTCGTCCAGTGCCTTCTTGTGGGCACAAGCATCCACACCAAAAGCCAGCCCGCTAACAATGAGTGGATTGTGTTTCTTTAGACCTTCAATAATGGCGGCGCACTGTTCCCTTCCGTATGCTGTAATGCTTCGTGTGCCTACTACAGAAATTACCTTGCTTGAGTTGAGGTTTGCTACTCCTTTGGTGAATAGCATGATAGGGCCATCTTCGCAATGCTTTAATCTACTTGGGTATTCTTTGCTCAAGTAAAAAAATGCGTTGATATTGTGTTTTTTTAAGAAAACGATCTCCTTTTCTGCCCTGTCGAACACTTCTTGGTTAAGCAACGATGTGGCGAGGTATTCGCCAATGCCCGGAATTTTCAAAAGTGCTGCCTTCTTCTCACGAAAGATTGCCTCCACGCCACCGCAATAACTTATCAGCTTCTTGGCAGTAATGCCTCCCACGCCGGGGACCAAACACAATGCCAATGCGTATTTTAGTTCGGTTTCATCTTTCATCCGTTTCCACTTAACAAATGCTAAAAATAATGCAAATATCCATTAGCACTGAAATAAAAATTAATGCTCTCTGGCAAATGAGTTATGCAAAGCGAAGGTTGTTGTTTTTTGTGAATGGTACAATAAAAATGTTTTTATTTGATGTGGTAATTCCAGCGGCATTTTTACTTCTTCTAACAATCAAACCATGAGAAAAACTGCCCTTGTTTGTCCGCTCGATTGGGGATTGGGCCATGCGGCAAGGTGTATTCCGGTCATAAAGAATTTGCTGCACCGAAACTTTCGTGTGGTAGTGGCTGCCGATGGGTTGCCCCTTAGGTTTCTAAAGGATGAACTGGGCGACTTGGTGGAGTATCGCGTGCTTGCGGGCAAAACAATTCGATATCATGCTAAGGGGTTCCTTCTCCTAGCATTAGCAAGGCAAATTCCTTCGTTTATGTTTTCCATTTGGGCAGAACAAAGGCGACTTGAGCAATTGATTGAAGAAACGGGTGCTTGCTTGGTGGTTTCTGACAACCGCTATGGTTTGATTTCAAAAAAGGCTACAAATGTAATTATCACCCATCAGCTTTTTGTAAAGCTACCCGTGGGATTTCGATGGGCAGAGCCTTTGGTTTGGGCTGCAATGGGAGCATTGATAAAACGATTCGATAGATGTTGGATTCCCGACAACCCAGACCATCCTTCGCTGAGCGGGGAGCTTTCGCATGGTAAGACTCTACCGGCGCATTGGAGGTTTATTGGCACCTTGAGCCGTTTTGGAGGGAATATCGCAAATAATTTGGAAAACCCTCTTCCCGAGAACTTTCCCACAGCGTTTTATCTTGCACTTCTATCAGGTCCCGAACCCCAGCGAAGCCTTTTGGAAGAGTTATTAGAACGGCAGTTTGCTGCACTCAATTTGCCGGTTGTTTTAGCAACAGGAAAACCAGGAAGCTCTTCAGGATGTTCGTTCGATGGGGTTTTTAAAGTGAGTCATTTCAAAACGCATCAATTAGCCTGGCTTATTCAAAACTGCACTTTGGTGGTTTGCCGATCCGGATATTCAACGCTTATGGACCTTGCAGTGTTTGGCAAGAAAGCTTTGCTGATACCGACCCCTGGTCAGACGGAGCAAGAGTACTTAGGAAAGCAGATGACTATTACAGGTCAAGCTTTGTCTGTTGACCAATCGCAACTATCGTTGGAAGACCACTTGCGCTTGGCCGAGCAGTTTTCGGGTATCTCGAAGATTTCCCACAATCATTTGCTCAGCCAAGCTTTGGATGAGGTAGAAGCAATGGTTTAATGGGTTTTGGTCATGGTTGTGGGTACCACGATGATAAAATCGGCAAGCCCCAAATGCTCTTCCTTCAAGCTCGAAACATCCTCCTGTTCTACGGTAGAAATGGTCATTATCCTCATTCTGGAATTTAGTCTTTGCAGATACCACACAATTCCTTCATAGTTGTTGCTATGAAAAGCACCATTGAAGTGTAGAAAAACACTATTTTGTTTTAATGCCTTTTCTATAAAATACGCCATGGTGGCATCTTTTATAGCTTGTGCCTTTGGAAAGTTTACACCTGTATGTCCGGGCATTCCTCGCATCTCGAGCATAGCCTTGTAGCCCGGCAATTCGGGGTCGTAGGCAATAGGAAGGGGCGCGATGTATTCTTTGGCTTCTTTAGATAAAGCATCCAGACCCTCGAACCCTCTTTGATTTACAATGGCAGCATAACGCCTGGGTATATTGGTAGCAATAAATGGGATTTTCTGGGTTCTGGCTAATTCCACCAAGGGCCTTATATCGGTCTCATAGTTGCGCCAAAGCTTGGCTTCTGCCCGAAAATTGCGCTCCGTGATTAATCCGCCCAAGTACTCATTGAGTATAAGTTGATTGTCGGCCTCAAACATTTCGGCTCCCATTATGAAATCTTCGCCCTTTGCCTCGTGCAATGCTTTTGATAGCTCTAATTTCAGCCAGTGCGCAATAGCATTGTTGTGCAGTTCGCCAAACAGAATCACCTGGTTTTCTAATGCCTTAGAAACCATTTGCCCAAAATCGGCTTTGTTGCCTTGGCTGTCAAACAACTGATAGGCTGCAAGATGTTGTGCTTGTGCCGAGAATAGCAATGTGGCAAAAACGAACGATAGCAATATTTTTTTCATAATGAAGGGTTTAATTATTTTGTTAATAAGCGGGCTATAAAAACAATAAAATCATCGTTTCAGAGACTTTTTAGCAAAAAGTACAATGTTTCAACTTTGTAAAAGGCAAAAATGCAAACAGAACTTCTGTTTTGGTCTTTAATTACCCATTAAAACACCTGCCCAAACACAATGTTCAAAAGCACACTATGGGATTTTCTTTAGACCATCACCTGTAAACGATAATGGTAGCAAATCGCGCACTTGGTCAACAACAATAATCTTTCCGGCATCTGTGGAGAGTAAAATTCGCAATGGCGACTTTTGAATGTTTTCGTATTCCAATAGGGACTGCCGGCAAGCACCACAGGGCGAAACAGGCTCACACAATTGATATCTGTGGGTTTTTGCGCTTATTGCAATGGCTTTCATCTTTACTCCCGGAAATTTTGCTGATGCGGCAAAAACTGCAACCCTCTCGGCGCATAATCCGCTGGGATAAGCACCGTTTTCTTGATTGCTGCCTGTAACAACTTCACCGTTTTGGAGCAGTACGGCTGCACCTACAAAAAATTC
>DMJL01000267.1:4044-4669 GCA_003451785.1 Bacteroidales bacterium | reverse complement strand
TCCTGTTTAAGGTTTTGATACCACTGTATCGCTTGATTATCAAGATTAGAACACGGCTCGTCTAATAGAACCAAATCGGCAGCACTCGCCAAGGCAAGCAGGAGTTTTACCCTTTGCTTCATGCCCGAGCTGAAATATTTAAGGGGCTTATTGCCGGCATCTTTTAGACCGGACAATTCCAGCAATTTATTTATGCCCAGGTGGTGAAGGTAGGGTTTGAATTTTGCTTGAAATTCGAGTGTCTCAATAAGCGAAAAGTGTTCCACCAATTCTAAGTAGGGCGAAGCAATAGCTATGTACGAATGCACTTTTTCTACCGGAATGCTTAAGTTGTTGCAATTCCATTCTATCTTGCCAGAAGTAGGTGTAATGTAGCCTGCCAGCATGAGCAAAAGCGTAGATTTGCCAGAACCATTTCGCCCTGTTATGGCATAATGCCTACCACTTTCAAAAGAAAAATTTTGGTTTCTTAGAATCCATTTTGTGCCAAACTTCTTTCCAATGTTGTGGAGGATTGCCTGCATTTTAAGGGTTTACTTTTCTGTTCGAGAGTTGTAGCCCTTCATAATGCCTCTTGCTGATTTGGCAACGAAGCTAAGAATTTCGTCGCGCTCAGGGGTTGCAT
>DMJL01000267.1:0-3812 GCA_003451785.1 Bacteroidales bacterium | reverse complement strand
TAAGGGTTTACTTTTCTGTTCGAGAGTTGTAGCCCTTCATAATGCCTCTTGCTGATTTGGCAACGAAGCTAAGAATTTCGTCGCGCTCAGGGGTTGCATACATCTCCGTTTCGATAAATGCTACAGCCTGCGAAACATTCATGTTTTTGGTGAATATTACCCGATAAATTTCCTGTATCTCATTGATTTTTTCTGCTGTATAGCCCCTTCTTCTCAATCCTACAGAATTGATACCCACAAACGATATGGGGTCTCGGGCAGCTTTGGTAAACGGCGGAACATCTTTTCGCACCAGCGACCCTCCGGAAATCATTACATGCGCACCTATATTCACAAATTGATGTACTGCCGATAGACCGCCAATGATAGCAAAATCATCAATAGTGATATGCCCTGCTAGATTTACAGCGTTGGCAAGGATACAATGGTTGCCTATAATGCAATCGTGAGCTACATGCACATAAGCCATAAGGAGGCAATTGCTGCCCACTACGGTTTTGTAGCCTTTGGATGTACCTCTGTTTATAGTAACAAATTCTCGGATTGTGGTATTGTCGCCAATAAATGCTAAAGTTTCTTCGCCTCCAAATTTCAAATCCTGCGGTATCGCACTGATAACAGCTCCCGGAAAAATTCGGACATTTTTACCAATTCTGGCTCCTTCCATTATGGTAACATTGGAGCCTATCCATGTACCCTCATCTATCTCAACATTTTTGTGTATTGTTACAAATGGCTCGATCACCACATTGCGAGCTATTCTCGCTTGAGGGTGCACATAGGCTAAAGGCTGATTCATGGGGGTTAGGAAGTTTTTGCTATTTGTGCCATCATTTCTGCTTCAATTACCATCTTGTTGCCCACATAGGCACATCCTCTCATGTGGCATATTCCCCGCCGTATGGGGCTAACCAAATCGAGCTTAAAAACAAGGGTGTCGCCGGGTACTACCTTTTGTTTAAATTTCACTTGCTCAATTTTCATAAAGTAAGTGCTGTAAAGCTCCGGATTTTCCAATTGGGAGAGTGCAAGCACACCACCGGTTTGCGCCATCGCTTCGATCTGAATCACTCCAGGCATGATTGGCTCACTGGGGAAGTGTCCGGCAAAGAAGGCTTCGTTCATGGTTACATTCTTTACACTTACAATATGCGATTCGCTCATTTCCAAAATCTTATCAATCAGCAGAAAAGGCGGGCGGTGCGGTAATATCCGCATTATGTCGTTGATATTGTATAATGGTGCTTTATCAGGATTGTAAACAGGTATAGAATTGAGTTTTTGCTGCTCTTTGATGTGCTTCTTCATCTCCTGAGCAAAAAGGATATTTGATGCATGGCCTGGTTTTGTGGCAATAATGTGTCCTTTTATCGGCATTCCGGCAAGGGCAAGATCGCCTACAATATCCAATAGTTTGTGCCGAGCCGGTTCATTGTGGAAGTATAATTCCAAATTATTCAAAATGCCTTCTTGGCGTACTTCCACTGTAGGTTTATTAAATAATACTGCCAACTTGTTGAGTTCTTCTTGGGCAATGGGTTTTTCCACAAAAACTATTGCATTGCTTAGGTCGCCCCCTTTTATGAGATTTTGCTTGAGCAAGTACTCCAATTCGTGCAAGAAAACGAAGGTTCTACATGGAGAAATCTCTTTGTTGAACTTGGAGATGTTGTCCATTATGGCATATTGATGCCCAAGCACTTTGCTGTTGTAGTCAATCAGGCAGGTTATGCGATAGTCCTCGGCAGGAAGTGCAATAATCTCGCAATCTTTTTCTTGGTGATAAAACCGGATGGGTTGTTTCACTTCGAAATACACTCTTGGTGCTTGTTGTTGCACCAACTCGGTCTCCAGTAGTGCCTGTGTGTACAACTTGCTACTGCCATCCAGAATAGGTGCCTCTTGGTTGTTTAGTTCAATAACCACATTGTCGATCCCCATTCCGGTAACGGCAGCCAGGGCGTGTTCAATGGTACCTACCTTCACGCCATTTTTTTCCAACATAGTTCCGCGCGAAATATCTACAACTAAGTTGGCATCGGCCGGTACGATGGCATCGGGGCCAATATCGGTTCTTATAAAATTGATGCCGGTGTTTTCGGGTGCCGGCTTAAATGTGAGGGTTACAAGTTTTCCTGTATGAAGGCTTACGCCTGAAACGGTTACAGGGTCTTTTATGGTGTGCTGAAATTCAGTCATAGGAGGTATTGAATTCAGGATTTAAAAAAAGTGGTGCAAAGATAAGGTTATTTGATTAAGAGTGTGAAGCTTTGAAAGTCAATCTAAATTCCTGAAATGACCTTTAATTGTCTCTCCAATTCGTCGATGCGCTTCACAAGGCTTTCGAAATTTCTGAAATACACAAACGATTTTCTGAATTTACTCGCATCCATTGCAGGTGATCCCATAAGGATTTGCCCATCCTTTACATTTGTGGTTACCCCAGTTTGTGCAGCTATTTTCACATCGTTGCCTATGGTGAGGTGGCCGCTAATGCCTACTTGACCGCCAATCATGCAGTTTTTACCAATTTTGGTACTGCCGGCGAACCCGGTTTGTGCTGCAACAACCGTATTCTCACCCAAAACCACATTGTGGGCTACCTGAATCAAATTGTCGAGTTTCACTCCTTTTTGTACGATTGTGGAGCCGAGTGTAGCTCTGTCTATGGTTGTATTGGCACCAATCTCCACATGGTCTTCTATTTGCACATTGCCAATTTGGGCTACTTTTTGGTAATTATTTTCGGAATTGGGCGCAAAACCAAACCCGTCGGCTCCGATTACTACATTGGCATGAATGGTACACTTATTGCCAACCACGCATTCATCATAGACTTTTACTCCACTATACAATATGGTTTCGTTGCCTATGCGCGCATTGTTTCCTACAAAACATTGGGGATATATTTTGGCTTCTTTTCCTATAATTGAGTTCTCGCCGATATAAGCAAACTCACCTACATAGGCATCCTCACCAATGGTGGCAGTGGGGGCTATGAATGCCAAAGGAGATACCCCTTTCTTGGTAGGCGACATACTTTTGTACATTTCCAAAAGAGTTGCCAAAGCCAAATAGGGGTTAGCTACCCGTATCATAGTACAAGGCACCTGTTGATCGGGGGCAAATTGTGAGTTTACAAGGGCTATGGTAGCTTTGGTGGTGTACAGGAAATTTGTGTATGCCGGATTGGCCAAAAAGGTCAAACTGCCTATATCTGCTTCTTCTATTGCCGCAAATTTATTTACTGTTGCCTGAGGATCTCCTTCTATCGTACCATTGATAAATTGCGCAATTTGAAGTGCTGTAAATTTCATAAATGATGATTTTAAAAAAGCGGTGCAAGGTAGCAATTTATGTTAATAGCGAAAAATTTCTTTTAATAAAAATTGGGATATGCATCAACGGATTAGCTAAAAAATTTCTCTTGGATAGCAAAGAAAGTACTTTTCTACTGGACCAGCTAAGGCTTTGATGTTTAATTGGTCGCTGGCATGTGTAATATCGGTAAGGCTACCATCGCGCCCTAAAACCGTGATAGATCCATAATCGGGATTATATGCGTTGTTTACAGTCTTGCCCTCAATCACAAAATATTTTGCATCACAGCTCTGCATCTTGAAAAATTCAATAGTCTTTTGCCGAATTTGATCCACATAATGCGGCTCAAACGGCAATTTCTGCAATTCGATTCTAAACAAGTTTCTTTTTATAAAGCTGCTGCACAAGGTGCTAAGTAGCCAATCGCTGGATTTTGACCAAATCTTTATGGCTGTATAAATGTCGTAGTCGTCAATATGTGCAAAATCATC
>DMJL01000134.1 GCA_003451785.1 Bacteroidales bacterium | reverse complement strand
TTAGCAACCAACAGATGGTCGGCATGTGCAAAACGAATTCTCATGCTATCGAGAATTTCGTATGCTACTTGCTTGCCTTTGAGCACAGCACTGGTTCCTTCACCAATGGAAAGTGCATCGCCGGCACCGTAGCATCTGCGCCCAAAAACTTCGTATCCCTTGCTAAGAAGGGCATCATCGGGCATCAATCCCGTGCAGATATTTATAGCATCGATGCCTTCCAATACTTTTTCGGTTCCGGGAATAGGTGCAAAGTTTTCACATTGTGCAATCACAGCCCCTCTGATGCCATTTCCTTCCTTGTTGGGCAATGCTTCGAGCAGAATGTGCGATAGCAGAACAGGTATTCCCAACCTCCTCACGCGATTTGCCTGCACCGGAAAACCACCTTCCTTGGGTTGCGCTTCGAGTATGGCTTTCACATTGGCACCAGCTTGGGTAAGTTGATAGCTTGTGAGGTAGCCAATGTTTCCGGCACCAACCGTCAGCACATTGCGCCCAAGCAATGTAAGCTCAGTATTCATCATTTTCTGAATCACAGCAGCCGTATAAACTCCTGGTAGGTCGTCGTTGTGGAAGGTTGGCAGAAAAGGAACTGCTCCAGTAGCTACTACAAAGTAGGAACAATCTATGTAAAACACTTCGCGTGTAGAAAAATTCTTTACCGCAACTCGGTTTCCTTCAAAAACATCCCACACGGTGCAGTTTAGAAAAATTCCGGATTGATTTTCGCCTGCCAATAAAATAGAAATCTCAAATCCTCTTAGACCGCCATACTTTTTCTCCTTTTCAAAGAAAAAAAACTGGTGGGTTTGCATATTCAACTGTCCGCCCACCTCGGGATTGGAGTCAATCACTATATTGTCCACTCCATGCTGATTTAGTATTTCGCGTGTTGCTAATCCTGCCGGACCTGCACCTACAATTACCACATCGGTTTTAAATATTTTCACCTGCTCCGTTTTGATGAACGGAACTTCTGCACCCATATAGTTGTGCGGTATTTCAGAAACTTCCCTTACACCATCTGCGGGTGTTATGCAAATGCGCCGTATTTCGCCATCTACCAACATTTCGCACGCACTGCACTTGCCTATGCCGCACTCCAAGCTTCTGCTGCGGTTGGTGAGGCTATGGCTGTGAATGGGATACCCAGCTCGGTGAAGGGCTGCTGCTATGGTGAAGCCTTTTTCGCCAGATATGACCATACCGTTGTACTGAAAAATGTGCGTTAAAGGCTCAGGAATTTTAATAATGGGGTGGCTATCAATTTTATACATAAGATAATTATAGAAATACTAATAATATTGACTTTTACTATAGTTGGCGAGGGCTTACATTAAAGTGTCAGTTTGCCTTCACCTTTTAATATTTGCTTTTAATATCCATAAAGCCCTTGCAAATTTGGGTTAAAATATTAAATTTGCAATGCTTCAAAAAAAGAAAAAATTTCCTTTTTATCGACCACCAAAATCTCAAAAATCTTTGGCAATTGGTGTTTGAAATTTGAAAAAAATAATGGTATGCCAGATTCATTTTATTACCACGGCAGAATAAATTGTGCAAATTCAGCAATATTTACCTTCAAATAATTTTTTATGAAAAAGTATCGTTCTCTCGCCATTGGCTTTGGAGTTTTATTAGCCGGAGCAGTATTGTTTACATTACTAATCAAGGCTGTAACACCGGCCAACCATGAAGATCAAGAAGCACAAAATGAATTGACCAAACTTTTTCCAACTGCCATGGCACAACAATCACCGGGTGCTTTAATCACTTTGCCGCGACCTGTAACCGATGGTCGTATGAGTCTCGAAAGAGCGTTATCCCTTAGGCGTTCGATACGCAGCTATACCGATGAGCCCATGACGCTTGCCGAAGTTTCGCAACTGCTTTGGTCGGGGCAGGGAATTACCAATCCACGGGGCTTTCGCACTGCTCCCTCGGCCGGTGCAACTTTTCCGCTCGACTTATTTGTAGTAGTTAATAATGTTACAGGGCTTCGCGATGGAATTTATCAATACTTGCCTGCCGATCATAGACTCAGGTTTGTGGATAACCGTCAGGTGCAAGTAGAATTGGCACGGGCTTCGTTGGGGCAAACCATGGTCAGCGAAGGTGCAATTGTTATTGTTTTTGCGGCCGTTTTTGAGCGCACTACCCGCAGGTATGGTGAGCGGGGCGAAAGGTATATACACAACGAAGTTGGCCATGCTTCGCAAAATATTCACTTGCAAGCAGCTGCACTCAATTTGGGTACAGTTGTAATTGGTGCATTCAGAGATGAAGAAGTAGAAAGAATACTAAACCTTGGTGAGCAATACCGTGTGCTGTACATGATGCCCGTAGGGAAGATTTAATTTAGTCCTGCAAGTTTTGAAAACAATAAAGGAACTTTTCAAAATAGGCAATGGCCCTTCGAGTAGCCACACCATGGGCCCTAAAAGGGCTTCAGAGCAATTCTTGAACAATTTTCCAAACTATAACGATTACAGAGTTACCCTGTATGGTAGTCTCGCTGCAACGGGCGTTGGGCATCTAACCGATGTGATATTGAAGCAAACTTTTGCTTCTAAATCACTCGAGATAGTTTGGAAGCCCGAAGTGGAACTTCCCTTACATCCCAATGGGATGGAGTTCGATGCAATGGTAGAAGGGGTTTCGCAGGCTTTTTGGAGGGTTTACAGTATTGGAGGAGGAAACCTTATGGAGGAAGGTGAGACCAATACTTTTGCCGAAAATCTTTACAAGCTGCATTTTATGCAAGATATTTTGCAATGGTGCGACGACCACGAGTGTGGTATGTGGGAATTTGTGAAACAGTACGACTATCCTGACACATTCAGCTACTTAGAAGAAGTGTGGGAAGTTATGAAGGCATCCATCGGAAGGGGTTTGGAAAACGAAGGTGTATTGCCAGGAGGATTAAAACTTGTACGAAGGGCACCATTGTATTTCACCAAAAGCAAAACCTTTTCAGATATTTTGAAAAGAACCGGGCATACTTTTGCTTATGCTCTTGCAGTTTCAGAAGAAAATGCCGCTGGGGGGCGAATCGTTACGGCACCCACCTGTGGCTCAGCAGGCGTTCTTCCTGCGGTGTTGTTTGCGCTTCAAGAAGCCTACGAATTGTCTGACCAACGAATTGTGAAGGCTTTGGCTACTGCCGGACTTATAGGCAATCTTATTCGCACCAATGCTTCCATTTCGGGAGCAGAGGTTGGATGCCAAGGCGAAATTGGAGCGGCTTGTTCTATGGCAGCGGGTGCTGCCACACAACTATTGGGAGGCTCAGTGTTGCAGGTGGAATATGCTGCCGAAATGGGTATGGAACATCACCTTGGGTTAACTTGCGACCCCGTGAATGGTCTTGTGCAAATCCCATGTATCGAACGAAATGCAATGGCGGCTGTTAGGGCGATGGAGTGTGCAACTTACGCTTTGCTATCGGATGGCAAACACCGTATCTCGTTCGATGATGTAGTGAAAACCATGAAACAAACAGGCATTGATATGAAGGCTTCCTACCGGGAAAC
>DMJL01000195.1 GCA_003451785.1 Bacteroidales bacterium | reverse complement strand
AGGGCTTCTGCAATCCATTGCTCTACCCTTTGGGCATTAGCAAGATCAATCATTACGCCAATTTCGGTTTCGGGAAGCAGTGGATCCCCAAATCGTAGTGCTTTTGCTTTTGCAACAAAGCTTTGGGTAAATTCATCGAACAGGCTTTGGTGCACAAATATTCGCTGTGTGTGTATGCAAACCTGCCCAGAGTAAGCAAACGCTCCAACAAGGCTTCTACTAACAGCTAAATCTAATTTGGCCGATGATGCTACAATGGTGCCTGCGTTCCCACCCAGTTCAAGAACAACCTTCTTCTTGCCGGCCATCTCTTTCATGCGCCAGCCTACCTCGGGCGACCCTGTGAAGGTTAGCAGCTTTATTCGAGTATCCGTTACAAGTTTGTTGCCTGTTTGCCTATTCATAGGAAGAATGGAAACACTGCCCTTGGGAAGAAGGGTTTTATCAATTATTTGAGCAAGTCTTAGCGTTGACAATGGCGTAGCTGTAGCAGGCTTTAGTATGATTGGGCAACCAGTGGCAATGGCAGGCGCAATCTTGTGCACTGCAAGATTCATTGGAAAGTTGAATGGACTTATACCAGCTACCGGACCTACAGGGAAATATTTTACCAGACCTTCCCTACCCTGATTCTCACGCGTCCAATCTAACGAAAGATACTCCCGAGGAAGCCTCTTTGCCTCCTCCGATGCAACCACAAAGGTTTGAATTGCTCTTCTAACCTCCGACAGTGCATACCGTATTGGTTTTCCGGCCTCCAAGCAAATAATTTCGGCCATCTCGCTTTCCACTTCTGCCAGATTTTGCGCAATTGCAGCCAAAATAGTGCTGCGATCGTACCCCGAAAGCGTTTTACTTAGTTCGAAGGCAGCTTGAGATGCCTGCACAGCAGATTCAAACTCCTGGTCCCCAGCCAAAAAGGTTTGTGCAAAAGCTTTTTGGGTAAATGGGTTTACAACTTGCACGGTTGTTGGGGTTTGTATAAATTCCCCACCACAATAGATTGGAAATATTTGCATGTCAAAATTGTTAAAATTGCATGGAAGATCGCCCGATTCCATAGCAAATATAAACGATAAGAAGCATTGAAAGTGCAAACTCTTTCAGCGTTTCAGAAGTTTTGAGTGCGCTATAAGATAATATCATGCATTTGCAAAACTGAGAAGTAGGCCATCTCAAACCAAACAATGGCAAATAGTACCGTGTTTGCTTCAAAATTCCATCAAATGAAACCGAGTGGAATGCAAATGCAAAACACACATTTCTTGTAGTAAGACACTATTGAAAGAAATAGGAAAACAACGCTACCACCCTAATGGGGCACCAAAAGGAGTAGCCTGATGACCCCAAGGGTGAAAACCACCATGCTGGTGCATTCTTTGGAACGGGCTAAAACCTGACTGGGTGCTAATTTGTGCTCCAAAATAAAAATTGTCGGTGATGCGATAGTTAAAACCCACCATCATTCCTCTATTCATCGGATTTACCGCTTGCGGATTCATTCGCAATCCCATAGGAGCCATGTTGTTTTGCTCAATCCAGCCTGCACCCAGAATGGTGAAACGGTCGTTTAGTTGATAGGCACCTGCGGCATAAGCCGTTCCCGAAAATGGACGCGTCATTAGGGGCGACATTTCGGCGCCAAACGATGGGCTATTGGGCATTCCCATACCCAATAATTGACCTGTAGCAAAAACTCCGCCGGCCACTATCTGCAATCTTGGCGTGGGCGACCACCGAAGGCTGGGTGCCAAAAACTGGGCTGATTGCATACCCCCCGATAATCCCGTACCGAAAGTAGTACCCAACTGCAAACTAAAATCGGGTTGCGAAGAGATGCCCATGCTAGGATTACCACCAAACAAGGTGCCCGATTGTGCCTTAAGACCCATAAAAGGCAATACAATCAACACGAAAGCGAATACATAATACCCAAACATTCTAATGATTTTCATTCCAAATAAGGTTTAGTATGAAACAAAAAGGTTGATGCACTCCACTTTGGAAAGCCACCTGCAAATATAAAAAAAAGCTTCGATTGGTTTTGCGGCAAAACCATTGTGCATAAGCCAAATAATCTTAAAAAAAACTTTGCGAAAAAATAACAAGAAGGTGTCTTTGGGCAATTTGCCGTTGGGCAAACATTGAATGCCTTAATAGTTTTTCTTAAATAAAAAAGTTAGCGTTCATTTTGAAAAGACAAAACCAACTTAAGAATGGTGCTGAATTTTTTCTCCAAGAAGACAAAAAGGAAGCCTAAAGCCCATTCAGGAATAATTGGCTGCCCCTAAACACAAGCCCACGCTTTATTTTCAAAAGCATTCATTTTTACAACCAACCCATATATATAAAAAAGACTAATTGGATTGTTGATAAGTTTTTAAGTTTTTAAGGGTCTTAGATTAAATAAAACTTTACATTTGACAAATACTGTCAAGTAAATATTTTCAAATTGAAAACAACCGGAGAAATACTAAGAGAAAATAGAGAAAAGAAAAGGTTGCTATTGCGACAAGTTTCTGCTCAGCTCGACATTGACACAGCCATACTTAGCAAAATAGAACGGGGCGAAAGAAAAGCAACCAGAGAACAGATAAATAAATTGGCTGACATACTTGAAATCAATAAGGAATCCCTAATTGTTCATTATTTAAGTGAGAAAATTCTTTGTGAACTTAAAGACGAGGACTTTGGAATTCAAGCATTAAAAGTTGCTGAAGAAACCATTAAATACGGAGCGACAAAAAACCAATAAAATGTCAGACCTATTATCAATTAAAGAGGCAAGCCAATGGGCAAGCGAATACTTGGAAAAAAATGTTACGACTTCTAACATTTCATACTTAATCCAATATGGTCGGATAAAAAAAGTAGGAGACAACGGCTCAACGCAAGTAATTAAAGAGGAATTAATCGATTATTATAAAGACCAAAAGAAATCACGACAAGAAGAATGGAAAGAACAACTTGGCGAAGATTTGAATTGGGCATTATCGTTTGAACAATACAAAGAAGCCGAGACTACAAAACATGTTCACCGACTTCACCCATATAAAGGAAAATTTATCCCTCAATTGGTTGAATATTTCCTTGACAACCACACGGACAAATTCAAAAAGGAAAATTATTTTAAACAAGGTGACATTGTTTACGATCCATTCTCAGGCAGTGGTACAACTATGGTACAGGCATGTGAATTAGGTATTCATGCAATAGGTAACGATGTTTCTGCTTTTAATGCTTTAATTGGAAATTGCAAGGTAACAGAATATAACCTTGTTGATGTTCAAACTGAAATAGACAGAATTTCTAAAGCACTAAAATCATTTTTAGCTGACCATAAAACACTTGAATTTGAAAACAGAGTTTTACATGAACTTTATATTTTCAACAACAAGTATTTCCCAGTTCCCGAATACAAATACAAAGTAAAACGAAAGGAGATTGACGAAAAGACCTATGGCGAGGAAAAAGAAAAGGATTTTTTACCAACATTCAACGGCCTCGTAAAGGAGTTCAATATAAAATTGCGCCAAGATAAGGAAGATTCATTCCTTGACAAATGGTACACACAACATATCCGTGATGAAATTTCATTTGTGTTTGATGAGATCAAAAAGATTAAAAACATTGATACCAAGAAGATAATAAGTGTTATTCTTAGTCGAACCATCAGAAGTTGCAGGGCAACTACTCATGCAGACTTAGCAACATTACTTGAGCCTATTACAGCAACATATTATTGTGGAAAACATGGCAAGATATGTAAGCCATTGTTTTCTATTCTGAAATGGTGGGAAACATATTCTAAAGACACAGTTAAAAGGTTAGTACAATTTAACCAGCTGAGAAAGAACACATTTCACACTTGCTTAACTGGCGACAGCAGAACCATTGACATAATAGAAGGGCTTAAAAAACGCAATCCTGATTTTGCAAAACTTGTTGGAAAGCAAAAAATCAGAGGGATTTTTTCATCACCACCTTATGTTGGTTTAATTGACTATCACGAACAACACGCTTACGCATATGATTTATTTGGTTTTGAACGCAAAGATGAATTAGAGATAGGCCCCCTATTTAAAGGGCAGGGCAGAGAAGCAAAACAAAGCTATATTCAAGGTATTAGTGATGTGTTGAATAATGCCAAGAAATTTCTTGTTGATGATTATGATATTTTCCTAGTGGCAAACGACAAATACAATATGTATCCGACAATTGCAGAAAATGCCGGAATGCAGATAGTAAACCAATACAAACGACCAGTGTTAAACCGAACTGAAAAGGATAAAGGTGCTTATTCTGAGATAATTTTTCATTTAAAGAAAAAATAATGGCACTAACACAACAACAAATACAGCAAGTTGAAACCGTTTTACGAAACAGCTTAAGACATAAATTTCAAAATTATAACCCTGAACCAGCAGCAATGCCTTTTCATACAAGGCTATTGGGGAAGGACAGAATGGCGTTGTTTTCATTTATCCATTCCTTAAACACAAATTTTGGGACAAGCATTTTTGAACCAGTTGCTAAGGCATTGGCAGTATCTACTTTTGTGAGTGCTGAATCTCAGCAAACTGCAGGAAATCAAATTTCATCCGAAGCACACAGAGTAATTCAAAATATCATGGACGGTCTTGCAGTTGCATCCTCATCACCTAACAAGATTGAAGAAATAAATGCAATCAGAGCAGTTTGTCAATCAGGTGAAATGAAAACTGTAAAGCCAACAACAGTTGATGTCAAGCTTGTGGGGCATGATGGAACTATTTATTTATTCGACATCAAAACTGCAAAGCCGAATGCCGGAGGGTTTAAAGAATTTAAAAGAACACTTTTAGAATGGGTTGCAACCACACTTGCAGTAAACCCAAATGCAAATGTTCAGACAATTATTGCAATTCCTTACAACCCATATGACCCGCAACCATACAACCGATGGACAATGCGGGGCATGCTTGATTTGAATAATGAATTGAAAGTCGCAGCAGAATTTTGGGATTTCCTTGGTGGACATGGTGCATATACCAATTTGCTCGATGTTTTTGAAAGAATAGGATTAGAGTTAAGACCAGAAATTGATGATTATTTTGCAAGATATAGCAGGCAATAGTCAATGCATTACAAGTAACCGCATTGATAAATTGCTCAAAAATCCAACGCATGACAAAACCGGCCAAAGAACTTGCAGAATCATATACACGAGTGGCTATGATGTGGCAAAAATGAACCAAAATGAACAAACATTCGGTAATAAAGCATACTTAGCAAAAGAGTTTCAGCGGGTATTTAAGCATTTTAGCTTGCTCAAAACTTTGGGTCTGTGACCAGTCAAATCGCTGCAATACCTTTCGGTAAATACATAAACCGTTGATCTCAACAGAAAATTTTTATTAAATTACAACAGTGAAAAAGAATCTGAATACAGTTGGTAGAGTCATAAGAATTGCTGCAGTAGTTGCAATTGGGGCATTGATTTATTTTGAAGTTCTTGATGGTGCGTTTGGCATAGGTTTATCTGTTGTAGCAATGCTTTTAACGGTTACAACAATTCGGGGCTATTGCCCAATAGTTGCACTATTGCAAAAAAAGGAAAACAAAAAAGATTCCGACAATTGGCTATAAGGCCCAGAATTCCATTAAAAAAGAGATACTTGGGTTTGTAAATACACATAGCAAGAATGACAGTAGATTCACCAAAAAAATATAAAACGGGCTTAGTGTTAAGCGGAGGTGGCACTCGAGGGTTTGCTCACCTGGGGGCACTCAAGGCATTGCACGAAAACCAAATTGAACCCGATATTATAGCCGGGGTAAGTGCGGGAAGCATCGTAGGTGCATATTACGCCGATGGCAAAGATGCCGATCTAGCGTTAAAAGCATTAACAAGCAAAAAACTTTTCGGTTTTCTAGAACCTATGATACCCAAAAGCGGGCTTATAAAGATGGGTGGGTTTATAAAAACACTACGACAAACCCTTTCGGCTACAACTTTTGATGAATTGAAAATACCTTTGCATATTTATGCTGTGAATATTAATACTTCTGAATATACCCTGTTCAACTCAGGCGAGTTGATACCTGCCGTAGTAGCATCTTCATCCATACCAGTGATTTTCCCGCCTGTGAATATCCAAAATCAATACTACCTTGATGGTGGGCTCATCAATAATTTTCCTGTTGAAGAACTCCGCAACATCTGCGACACATTGATTGGAATAAATGTAAACCCCATTGGCGACCTTAAAAATCTTACGAGCATCAAGGAAGTAGCCGAAAGGAGTTTCCATATCTTTATTCGCAATCAGGCTACATCCAAAGAAAAATTGTGCGACATTTACATAGAACCCTCCGGATTGGAGCGATATGGGCTGCTTTCCATCTCCAAGGCGCACGAAATTTTCGACATTGGATACAACGAAACCCTGAAAGTGCTTGAACTACACAAGGAAAAGGCAGCTATTTTACAAAAAAATTGATTTTTTACCCATTCTTCAGCTAAATATGGAACATCCATTGATTGTTTACAACTCACTAACGCGCAAAAAGGAGCAATTCGTTCCACTAAATCCGCCCTTTGCGGGAATGTATGTTTGTGGCCCCACGGTGTATGGCGATGCCCACTTGGGGCATGCCCGTCCGGCTATCACATTCGACTTGGTTTTTAGATACTTGACACATTTGGGTTACAGGGTTAGATATGTGCGAAACATTACCGATGTGGGGCATCTGGAAAACGATAGCGATAGTGGCGAGGACAAGATTGGCAAGAAGGCGCGATTGGAGCAACTCGAACCAATGGAAGTTGTGCAATACTATACCGATAGGTATCATGCAGATATGGATCAGTTGAATGTTTTAAAGCCGAGTATCGAACCCCGTGCATCGGGGCATATAATTGAGCAAATAGAGATGATAAAATCCATTTTGCAAAATGGATTTGCCTATGAAGCAGATGGTTCGGTGTATTTCGATGTGCACAAATACAATACCTTGCACCACTATGGAAAGCTGAGTGGCAGGGTGATAGAGCAGCTCATGGAGGGTTATCGCAATCTGGATGGGCAAGAACAGAAACGAAACCCAGAGGATTTTGCACTTTGGAAGAAAGCCGAAGCAAGCCATATCATGCGTTGGCCATCGCCTTGGGGCGACGGGTTTCCCGGCTGGCACATTGAATGTTCGGTGATGAGTTCCAAGTATTTGGGTGATGTGTTTGACATACATGGCGGAGGCATGGATCTTTTGTTTCCGCACCACGAATGCGAAATAGCCCAAAACCGGGCTGCAAGTGGCAAAGATGCGGTTCGCTATTGGCTTCACAATAATATGATTACCATCAATGGCCAAAAGATGGGCAAGTCGCTGGGCAATTTTATAACCTTGGGAGAGTTTTTCAATGGGCAACACCCTGCTTTGGAGCAAGCCTACAGTGGTGCTACTATCAGGTTTTTCGTTTTGCAGGCACATTACAGAAGCACCCTCGATTTTGGTAATGAAGCCTTAAAAGCCGCCGAAAAAGGACTCAAGCGCCTTCAGGATGCGTATGGGAATCTCACCAAAGTAATACCAAAACCAACTTCTACGGTTGATATTGCAACCTATAGAAAACGGTGCTACGATGCTTTGAACGACGATTTTAATAGTCCATTGGCAATTGCTGCATTGTTTGATGCTGCACGAACCATAAACGCAGCTTGCGACGGCAAGGAAAATCTCACTGAAGCCGATATTGCATCGCTTACCGAAACTTTTCATATCTTCTTTTGCGACATTCTGGCGATAAATAGCCAAAAAGGTGGAAACCAAGAAAAGATGTTGGATATTGTAAAAGGTCTCATGAACCTAATATTAGAATACCGTCAAGATTCGCGGCAGAAGAAAGATTGGGCTGCTTCTGACAAAATCCGAGATGGTCTTCAAGGATTGGGAATTGTGGTGAAAGACGGCAAAGAAGGGGCTAGTTACACAGTGCCTGATTGAGTTTCTGGGGAAACAGCTTTGACGAATATTTGAATGACAAAAAAGTATTTGAGTCATAAAGCTACCAAGAACCATAATGGCATTAACGGGTTGGAGCAAAAGTTAGAGAACTTCATTAAGAACAAAGCAGTTGGAGTCGAAAAATATTGCCAATAATTATGGGAAAAGTAGTTTTTTGGCGAAGCAAAAATCCTAAATATTTAGACTCCGCAAGTCAGTATGCTCCAAACGCCAATAAAATAGCCATAACTGCCTGAAATAAAAATTTTTCTGCTTTGCATACTTGATGTGTTGTTCTATTAAAATAAGCATTACTTTTACGCCCGTATTTATTTTTTAAACTAAACAACACAATGAACATTTTTGTAGGAAGCCTTCCTTTTCGTTTGGAAGAAACGGAGTTGAAGGATTTGTTTGAGGAGTTTGGCGAAGTGAGCTCCGCAAAAATCATTACTGACAAGCTTACCGGACGCAGCAAAGGCTTTGGTTTTGTTGAAATGCCCGACGACGAAGAGGCACAACAAGCTATTGAAGGCCTGAATGGAACCGATCTTAAAGGCCGCACTATTGTGGTTAACAAGTCGGAAGAGAGAAAAGATCGTGGTGAGCGTAGAGGTGGTTTCGGCGGTGGACAAAGCCGTGGCGGTAACTACGGTGGCAACCGCAGGTAAACCAATCATCGATCTTTGCTGCTTTAGAGTTGAACACAATTCGTATAACAATATAGATACTTAACTCTCCAGGCGCGCAACATCGAACCAAGGGGCTATCCATGATACACTCATGAGATAGCCCCTGATTATATGTCCTTTCGGGTGTTTTAATGC
>DMJL01000188.1 GCA_003451785.1 Bacteroidales bacterium | reverse complement strand
CACTTCAATAACGAAAACCGGCACTTAGCTGGTTTTTTGTTGTTATTGCCGAAGCCTTTCAATATACCTATTGAACTGGTTTCGGTGGTGGTCAATCATTTCGATTTTTCTTCCCCTTACAAACATTTGCTCAATTTTGGTCTGGAATTCAAGTGGATTTCCATTGGTAACCATTATAGTAGCGTCTTTGCCAACTTCAATAGTTCCAACCCGATGATGAATATCAAGAATTTCTGCTAAGTTTTTGGTTATAGATTTCATGGCTATCGTATCGGGAAGCCCAAATGCAACTGCTGCGGCGGCATGTTGGGGGAGGCGGTTGGTATATGTTGCGGAAGCTTCGCCAATAATTGCAAACCTTACACCTGCGCGGTGCAATGCGCCTGGAAGAGCATAAATCTGGTCATATCCTTCCCACTCTCGTGCAGGCGAGCTTAACAAAGGTCCAACCAATACCGGAATGTCGTTTGATTTCAACTGGTCGGCAACATAGATTGCATCTCGCCCGCCAACCAAAATCATTCGCACTTGTTGCTTCTCAGACCATGCAATTGCCGCCTGTATTTGCCTTAGTTCAGATGCATTAATAAGAACAGGCAATTCGCCATTGAGTACAGGTAGCATGGCTTCCCAACGAGTATCCACAGATGGGATGTTTGATTTATGCTTTCGTGCAATGCGATATTTTCGGGCTTCTTCAAAAGCGTTATTAAGCATTTCTAAGGCTCTGTCTCGCGATATAGCATCGTGCATAGAAGGCCAGTTGATGACCAATCCTACCGGTGCTTTCAGCACCATCTCGGCCCAAGTCCAACCTTCGGTGAGCATAGCAGCAGCCATACCGGCAATGATTCCTCCAGTAGGTGCGGTAACTGCGACACCCACACCCCCAATAGCGGCAACCGGTATGTGCCTGCTTGCAGGGTGAAAGGCTACCTCTGCTCTAATATTGGGGTTTATGCTTCCCACCTCGCTCAAATCAACCGTAACATCCACAGCACCGATTTCGGCCAATCCAAGAGTAGTGCGCCCGTGAATCATGGTGGGAAAAACATGTTTTCCTGTAATATTTAAAACTTTGGCGTTTTCGGGCAATGCCACATGGTAGCCTACTGCGGCTATCTTCCCTTCGACCATCAACACAGTACCTCCAGATATGGGAGTACCTGTAAGCGTATGAATAGTGCCTCCCACAAGTGCAATGGGATCCGTTTGAGCCGGAGCGGGAATCTGCGAAATCACCGTTTTGGATAGCGATAACAGGATTAACAGAGTAAATAGAATTATGGGTATCGGTATCATAAGAAATGGGGTTTTAAGGTGCGAAAATTTTGGGTTCAGGTATTTATACTTTGTGAATTTCATTTTTATGGTTTTCGGCCACGATGGTTTGCCAAGGTTGTGTTGTTTTACTTGGGGTGCTGCTAATCAAGGTTTTGCAGGTGATTTTGTTTAAGAGGTTTTTTGTGCTTGTTTGAAACAAAAATGAATAGTAACCTTTACTTTGCCTCGAGGCTCCCAATTGATGTGATGGTATTTGCATATTTCACAACCAGCGTTTTCAATTTTTTGTTCTGCATCCATTTCCCTTTTAGCCCAGCCCCAACCAAAAGAATTGCATGTGTTTATTCGCTGCTTTTATCAAAGAATTTCATTCATTTTTGTTTTAAATGATATACCAAAATGGGCAATTTACTGACTATTCCAACTCTTGGGGTCTGCCTCCTCGTGGTGGTGCGGTCTGCCTTCGTTCATTAGCGGGAAGCAGAAGTATTTGCTGGATTATCTTCGCCCGTTCTTGTTGTACTTCTTTACGCATGAGCAGGTCTGCTTCCCTATCGAAGTACCTGCGTCCGTCAATCCAAGTTTGGCGAGCATGGGTAAATGCCGAAAGTGGATTGCCGCTCCAGATTACAAAATCGGCATCCTTGCCGGTTTCAAGTGAGCCTAATCTATGTGCAACGCCCATGAGTTTGGCTGGGTTTAGGGTAACTAAATTTAAAGCTTCCTCTTCCGTAATACCCTTGCCTACCATTCGACCTGCTTCCCAATTCATACGGGTTGAAAGCTGGGTGTGGTCGCTGTGTAGGGTTGTCAATACTCCGGCATAATCGAGTAAGGCTGCATTGTATCTAATTCCGTCGTAGGCCTCCACTTTGAATGAGTTCCAATCTGTCCAAACCACAGGAATTGCTCCATGTTCTTTTAGTTCTTGGGCTATCTTGTATCCTTCCACAGCATGTTCAAAAGAAGTAACCCTAAAGCCAAACTCCTCTGCCAATCGCATCATTGTCAGCATTTCGTCGGCTCTGTATGCATGTACATGTGAGCCGCGCTTGCCGCGTAGAACTTCTAAGATGCTTTCTAACTGGAGATCGCGTCTGGGCGGTATCAATCCCGAACGGGGGTTGAAGTTTTTGTGTTTTTGCTCATATTCCAATGCTGCAATCAAAGCATCTTTTATAATCTGTTCCACTCCCATGCGGGTATTGGGGTATCTTCCGGGTGTGCGCTTCACATTCTCGCCCAAGGCAAATTTCAGACCTGGTCGGGCATCTTCTACAATCATCTCAGACGGTAGTGCACCCCATAGCAATTTTACAAATAGGTTAGTTCCACCAATAGGGTTGGCCGAGCCGTGATAAAGTGTGCCGGCTGTCATTCCACCCGCAAGGAGACGATAGGTCCAAATTTCGTCGGGATTAAATACATCTATTATACGGGTTTCGGAGGTTATGGCATCGCCGGTTTCGTTTACGCCTCCCAGTATGGCTGTATGTAGGTGGGGATCTATAAGACCGGGGGTTACATGTAGTCCGGTAGCATCAACAATTACAGCACCTGTGGGAGCAGCGATGTTTTGGCCTACTCTTACAATTTTTCCGCGCCTCACCAAAAGATCGGCATTTTCGAGCCTGCCTTGCGGCCCTTGCGTCCAAATAGTGGCATTGCGCACCAACAAGTGCTCTGGTTGCACGGGATGGGCTGACACGCCAAATTCCATGGATGGAAATCGGGGAGCAAGGTTGAGCTGTGGCTTTGCTGCTTCTGCTAATCTATCATTTATCATAAATGGTGTTACCCGACTTCCTGCCCACGAGAAGATTTGTCCCGATGCATTCTCACCCAAACCAAGAAGTTCATTACCTTGCAATTGCGCAGAAAGCCTTACCGTTCCGGGAATACCAATGGTATCGCCCAAAAACTGCATGAATAATCGGGC